>JAUYPI010000004.1 GCA_030697645.1 bacterium
CGCGCCACTAATATTACCAGTACAGATAGACCCATAGGAGTAAATACTGCTTCCGGCTGCAACCCTCTCTCCAGACAAATCGTAAAATACATTGCGCCCACTGCCTGCTGCCGAGGTCCAGATACCTCCTGTGACATCAAGATTCGTCCCCGGCACCGTCGTCCCAATGCCGACGTTGCCGGTTGCATTTTCGACGACGAGGCCAAAGGTGCCGATCGGTAGTGTCTCACGCAGGAGACCGAAGACGGTGCCTGCGCCGTTTGCGGAGAAGGCACCAGCGCCAACGCCGCCTCGGAAGAGACGGAACCTTGCCGCAGTTTGGAGTTCCCCAACTTTGATTTGGTTATTCGCGCCGATGTTGATCGGCGAGGGGGCGTTGTTTCCCGGCGGCGGCTCGGACGGGCCGACCCAGGCGGCTCTCACGCTCTCGGGGAGCGCGAGAGAGTAAAATGAAAAAATCAAAATGGAAAATGACAATGTAAAATGTAAAATGTGCCGCATAGCCGTTGCTCACCTTTTGCCTTTTAAGGTGAGGATGCTTGACGCAAGGGTTTTTGCAATTTCTACACACTCGTTGCGCAGCCACGCTATTTGCCCCCTGTCACCCTTGCCTGTGTCGCGGGGCAGTGTGAGCAAAACTTTTAGTCTGGATCCTGAAGCGACGGGAGTGGTTTTATGATTTCCCCACCAGTGGTCTGCGTCGTTTGTGGCATTTGGACAGGTTTTGTTTTTTGCGAAGCCTCTTGGCTGGAGTTCTGCGATGAGGAGGTTGCGCTTTGACCGCTAGCGTACGATGATCCACCTTCAGGGTCTGCAAGCGAGGGAAGGGCGAGCGGCTCGGTGTCCTCGTAGACGTTTGGTCTCGGCACGCGCTTTTCCGGTGTTCGTCGGCCCTGAGGATTGGTTGCATCAAAACCGCCCTCTTGCGGCGCGTTCTCAATCAGGAGGTAGGTGACAATACTCCCGCCTATAATCACCACCGTGGCAATGATGACGATGGTGAGGGGTGAGCCCTTCATGGCGTATTCATTATATTCTCTTTGGTGAGGAGAAGGCGAGCGGCGGGGTGTGGATAAGACATGCTATACTCCTATCATAAGAAATAGGACTTACGCGTTTGAGCGACGAAGGCAACAAAGAAATGCGCCAAACGCGTAAGTCCTAAGAAATATGGTCTTCGATCTTGAGTCACATCATGCCTATATTCTTGAAGGCGTGTTTGAAGCTCTACGCGAGCCGCTGGTGCGGCGTCTTGAAGAGGCGTTTGGTTTGAGCGCGGCGGGGAACCCCGATTTTTTTATTCTCGAGCATGCAGTGTTCGGCATTGACGAGGCACGGGAACTTGCCGAGCGCGCGTCGCGTCGGCCGGTCGCGGGCGGGCGGCAGGTATTTGTGATCGGCGTCTCGGGGCTCACGCGCGAGGCGCAGAACGCGCTCCTCAAACTTTTTGAAGAGCCTGGCGTTGGAACACATTTTTTCTTGGTTGTTCCGACGGCAGAGGTGCTCTTGCCGACGCTCCGCTCCCGCGCCGCCCTGTTTGACGCGCGCGAGATCGGCGCGGCAGCTTCCGATGCGTACGCCGATGAAATCCCGCCCGAGGCGTTCCTTGAGTCCTTGCCCGGGCGACGTCTCGAGATACTGAAATCACTCATTACCGCAAAAGACGCACCCTGTGCCGCCCGATTTCTCGCGAGTATCGAGCGTGCGCTTCACGCGCGCTCCGGCGAGATGATCACCCACGAAAACGTCTTTTATTTTGAAACCCTTGCGCGCTGCCGTAGCTACCTCCGCGACCGCTCGCCGTCGGTGAAAATGATTCTCGAGTACATCGTAGCCGTGCTGCCGCGTTATGAAACGCATGCTGTGGATAACTCGCTCTAGCAAGCGTACCTTCGTACGTTCTATACTATACACATGGAACAAGCAGCGTTGAAAAATTTTTTGGTGCTTACTGGTATTGGGGTCGGCGCATTAGTCATTGGCACCGTCGGCGGCTATCTTCTGGGCGTCGGGCAGGGGAGGCAGGTGCTGCTTGCGGAGCAAGCAGCAGAGCGTGAGAAGGCCGCAGCAGAGGCTGAAGCAGCGCTCGTCGAGGCGGCGAACCCCTTTGCGGCCGAGAACCAGGCTGCGGCAAATCCCTTTGAGGGAGCGTATCAGAATCCTTTTGAGGCCGGGACAGTGAATCCGTTTGCACAGTAGCAGTTACGAAATCCGAACTGGACATTTGACCATTGACATTTGACTTCGAACGACTGTCGCAGTCGTCAAAGGTCAAATGTTACATGTCAAATGTCATGATTCTGATTTCGAGCTTCGTACTTGTGTTGCATCGGATATTGAACATGATGAACCACAGAACGCGTATTTTTTTGCGTGCGGGGTCACCCGTATTCCTCCTCTTTTTTGCGTTGTCCGTTGGCGCGCAGAATCCCTTTGACGCGCTGCAATTTCCGATCGCCGGGCTTGGCGACTGCGCCTCGGTTGAGGGATGCAAGCTCTATTGTGATGAGCCGGAGAACGCTCGCGCCTGCAGTGAGTGGGCGCGGGCGAATGGTTTTGGATCTGGCGGTCGTCGGGAGGACGGTGATCAAGAGCGCAGTGGCGAGGCAGGAGGGGATGAAGAACGTATCGAACACGCACGAGAGACGCTCGAGCGGACGACTGGTCCCGGCGGCTGCAGCAGCCCCGAGGAGTGCGATGTGTATTGTTCAGAAGAGGCGCACCACGATGAGTGCCGTGCATTTGCGCGCGAGCACGGTTTTGATACGCACGAGGAGGAACGGATCGGGCCTGGCGGCTGCCATTCCGAAGATGAGTGTCAGTCGTACTGTCGTAACCCTGAACACACGAGAGAGTGCGTTGCATTTGGCCTTAAAAACGGCAACTTGAGCCCGGAGGAGGCGGCGCGAATACTTTCACAGATTGAACGCGCGCATACGATTGGTGCTGAAGCGCGAAATCGCGCTCGAGAGGCAGGCGAGCGCGTGCAAGGCGAAGTGGGCGAGCGTATCCGCGGCAAGATTGAGCGGTTTGATGAGAGACGTGGGCGCGGCCCGCGCGGCCCTCGGATCGAGGTGCGCGAGCCGAAGATTGACGAGGAGAAGGCGCGGCAAATCCTCGAGACCGAAGGGGGACCCGGCGGCTGCAGCACGTTTGATGCGTGCGAGCAATTTTGTAATGCTCCCGAGAACGGCGAGACGTGCATGCAATTTGCGCTCGAGCATGATCTCATCGCGGGCGACGAGGCCGCGCGGATGCGGCGGCTCATGGATTCAACAGGCCCCGGGGGATGTCGCGGAAGGGCATGCGAGCAGTATTGTGAAGCGCCAGGCCACGAGCTTGAGTGTATTGAGCACGCGGAGGGACTCGGTTTGATTGATCCCACGGAGGCAGAGCGCGTTCGTGGCTTCATGCGCCGCGGCGAAGAGCGCGGGCTCGGCTGCCGCGGCCGCGAGTGCGAGCGCTATTGCGAAGACCCGGCGCATCGCGACCAGTGCTTCGAGGCGTTTAAGGATCTCATCCCCGAGGAGGAGCGGGCGCACATTGAAAAGTTCAAAGCAATTGAAGCACGCGTCGAGTCAGCGGGTGGACCCGGCGGGTGCAGAGCAGAGGAAGAATGCCATCAGTATTGCTCCGACTCCGCGCATTTTGACGAGTGTGCCGCGTTTGCCGTCGAGGCGGGGCTCTTCTCTCCCGAGGATGCGGAAAAGATGCTGAAGCAATTTATTAATGTCGAGAATTTTCGAGGTGGTGGGCCGGAGGGTGTCACGGCCCCGCCGGGATTTGAGGGTTTCGGCGAGCTCGGCGAGCCACCGCCGTTTGAGCATTTTGAAGATTTTGAACTGCCGGAGGGCGTGCCCCCGGAAGCACGGGAGCAGTTCAAGGCGCAGTTTGAGCAGGGGTTTCAAGGTGAATACCGGCAGCGGTTTGAAGAAGAGTTCCGGGCGCGTGCCGGACGCTTTGGGGAGTTTCGGCAACAGTTTGGCGGGGAAGGCGGCGAGCACGGGCAGTTTCCCGGTGGATTCGGAGCACCGCAGGGTGGAATGCCTCCGGGTGGTTTCGGCGGGGGTTCTGGCGAGGGCGGTTTTCAAGGATTTCCGCAGCAGGGAGGTGAGACGAGCGTGCAACGGACAAGCGGCGGCATCTCGCACATCAGTCTGAAGACAAACGACTCCGGTCTCTTCACGCTTCGCATCGAGGACTCGGACGGTATCGCGAGCTTTGCGCTCGATCCCGCCGAGGGCTCACGCTACGGCGGGGATGTGCCGAACTGCCCGCGTCGGCATGAATCAACCACCGTGCGCCTCAGCGGCTCGTTCCCGTACACGCTTACTTACACCGACTGCGCGGGGAACACCACTGAACGCACGCTCTCGCAGAACGAAGCGTACGGCACTCCAACTGCGCCGCCCCAGGGATCGTTGCCGGGAGCGGGCACTGTACCAGTCCAGCCCCCGGGAGTTGGGGGAATTCCGCAAGGGTTTGACCCGCGTTCGGTCGGCCTCCCCGAAGGCTTCCAGTTCGACGGGAGCAACATCCCGCCGGAGTTCCTCACAGACGAACTCCGCGCGCAGATTGAAGAGATGCGACGCCGTGAGACCGAGAACCAATACCACGAGCAGTACCAACAACAATCTGATCAACAGTATCAGCAGCAGTATAATCAGCAGTACCAACAACAATACGACCAGCAGCAACAAAATTTCACACCGCCGGAATATCAGTACCCCCCACCCGAGGGCACCGAGCAGCACATAGACTCCACAGCCCCAACCGGCTTTTTCCTCTCCCGCATGATCGCGAACGCCGCGCGGGCGTTCCTGGAGTTGTTGGGAAGGTAGAGGGTAGAGAGTAGAAACATTGTCCCGCCGCAGAGACCAAGTCTCTGCGGCGGGGGTTTGCGTTTGGCGCTATGCCGTCATAATAACAATGCGGCCGCATTGTTATTATGACGATGAGTTTTGCGGCGAGTGAGGGTGCTAAGGCCCCATCCATAAATAAGTTCCTCTAATTCGTGCTGAATAGCATGGCCTGATGCAGCTTGGCGCGGAATGAGCGAATCCAAGCCGTATCGAGATACGGTGAGGATTTCGCGATTGAGCACGAGCCGCATAAGGGCGTGCAGTGAGTGCGAGATGGGGAAATTATTTATGGATGGGGGCCTAAGTTGGCAGTTGTTGCGGTTCGTAGTTGCCGTGGGAGTAGTGGCGATTTTCTTTTGCAGTTGTGTCTGCGTTTTTATTTGGTATGATGGTGGCACTGGAGTATGTCGTACGATTTCAAAGAACTTAAAGATAGTCTTCGCGAGGCGGAGGAGTGGCTGGTGCGCGAGTTTGGGGGGATACGCACGGGGCGGGCGGCGCCGGCGCTGCTTGACTCGGTGATTGTCGAGGCCTATGGTGCAAAAATGTCGCTTCGCGACCTTGCGAGCACGACCACCGAGGACGCACGGACGCTCTGCGTTGCGCCGTATGATGTTTCTACCGTGAGAGCGATCGAGCGTGCTATTAGAGCAGCAAACCTTGGCGTCTCGGTGATCGCGGACGAGCGCGGCGTGCGCGTTGCGTTTCCGGAGCTCACCGCGGAGCGCCGCACGCTCCTCATGAAACTCTCGCGCGGGAAGCTTGAGGAGGCGCGCATTCGTTCTCGCAGTGCGCGCGACAGCGCCTGGAGCGACATACAGAAGCGGGAGCGAGACGGCGAGATGGGCGAGGACGATAAGTTCCGCGCGAAGGAGGAGATGGAGAAGCTGGTGCAAGAGGGCAACCGCGCGCTGGAGGCGTGTTTCGGGAAGAAGGAGAGGGAAATCGGCACGTGAGACAAGAGCCACGTGTTAGAACCCAAAGCGCAAAGTTGACTCGAAAATGTCACATGCAAAAATTTACAATTTTCAATTTTGCAATTTTCAAATAATTTTCAATGTGTCAATGACTCAATGACGACGACGTCGTTCGTGTTTGAAAATTGCTTCATTGAAAAATTGATTGAAAATTGAAAATTTTGTTGGCATCTGGCATTCACTTGGAAGTTTTCTTTTTCAGTCTCCATGAGTATTGTTATTTTTTTAGTTATTCTCGCCGTCCTGATCCTCGTCCACGAGTTCGGGCATTTTTTGCTTGCGAAGCAAGCGGGGATTCGTGTGGATGAGTTTGGCCTCGGCTTTCCGCCGCGTCTCTTTGGTCGAAGGAAGGGCGAGACCATGTACTCGATCAATGCGATTCCGTTTGGCGGTTTTGTGAAAATTTTTGGCGAGGACCCTTCTGAGGAGGCGCGGAACGGCCCGGATGCCGCGCGAAGTTTTATTAACCGCCCGAGGGCGACGCAGGCGGCGGTGCTCGGTGCCGGTGTCGTGTTCAATCTCCTTTTCGCGTGGCTTCTCCTCACGGCGGCATTTACTTCCGGAATGCCTGCATCAGTCGGGTTCGCTGAGGGATTGCCGGTCACGAACGAGCGCGTCATAATTACGAGCGTGCTCCCTGGCTCGAGCGCGGAGCGCGCGGGACTCGAGAGCGGCGACATCATTCGTGCGGTTGACGCCAAGGACGGCGTCGTTGGCGCGGTGAGCGTCGAGGCCATACAGCAGTTTATTGCCGCGCGTGGCGGGGAGCCACTTCTTCTTACCTACGAGCGCGACGGAGCAGTCGAGCAGGCGTCGGTGACACCGGCAGTTTTAGCGTTTGAGACGCTCGAGGCGAGTGGAGCTGCCGCTCGACCAGTTATCGGCATCACGATGGACATGATCGGCGAGGTGGCGCTGCCGCTCCACCTCGCAGCAGTTGCGAGCGGCCGTCTTTCCTTTGAGCTTCCGGGGCGCATCGCGGTCGGCCTCGGCGAGCTTATCGCCGGGGCAATTCGCGGCACCGCGGACTTCTCCGAAGTCGCCGGGCCGGTCGGGATCGTGGGGCTCGTTGGCGAGGCGGCTCAGTTTGGGTTCGTCTCGCTCCTCTCATTCACCGCTTTCATATCGCTCAATCTCGCGGTGATCAACCTTCTGCCGTTCCCGGCGCTCGACGGCGGGCGGCTGCTTTTTGTCGGGATCGAGGCGCTGAAGCGCAGCCCCATCAGCCCGCGGATCGCGAACACTGCGAACACCGTGGGCTTCGTCCTTCTTATCCTCCTCATGCTCGCGGTGACGTACAACGACGTCGTGCGCTTGCTACACTGACGCAAACGTGCTATTTTTGAGCGCGGTTTGAACATCCACATATACTTAAGGGGTACGGGAATGGGACTCACCGTTCTTTCGCTCAATGTTTGGAACGGCAGACGACACGATGAGCTTCTGGAGTATCTCTCTCGGCAGAGCGCCGAAGTGGACATCTTTTGTTTGCAGGAGATGTCTAGTACCGATACGGTCATTGCCGCAGACCGGACCGATCAAAGTGTGAATCTCTTGCAAGATTTTCGGGCTGCACTTGCAAACTTTGAAGGTTATTTTGCACCAGTCTGTCAGCTCCTCGGCGTCGCCGCCGACGGGATCCACGTCGAGTTTGCATTTCAGGTTGGTCTTGCGATGTTTATCCGGCGCACGCTCCCACTACTCTCGCCACCCGAGAATGTATTTGTATTTGGCGAGTATAACAAGCCGGTGCGGATGGAGAACAAATACCGGACACAGCTTCGGCCGCACCCGTTTATACTCGCTCCGCCACGTACCCTGCAATATGTGGCGGTCGAGTACGGCGGCGAGCCGTATCTCGTGTATAACTTTCACGGTCTGTGGAACGGGGGGCCGAAAGTCGACACGGACGAGCGGCTCAAGCAGAGTCAGCGCATACGCGAACTACTCGAGCACCACCGGTCCTATAAAAAAATTTTCGTCGGCGATTTTAATCTCAATCTGGAGACCGTGAGCCTTGAGATGATCGAGGAGGCGGGAGGGTTCCGCAATCTCGTGTTCGAGTATGGCATTGGGACGACGAGGAGTGTATTGTACCTGGAGCGCGATCGAAGTCCCTTTGCGGATTATGCGCTTGTAAGCGAAGACGTGCGTGTCACGTCGTTTGAAGTGCCGAAGGTTGCCGTATCCGACCACCTTCCGCTCATCGTTCATATCGAGTGAACGACGGTAGCCTGACCTTGAGTACCCCGCCATTGCTATGGCGGGGTACAAGTTTTTTCGCGCACGTGGACATGGTATAGTTGCTGTATGAGTGAGTCACCCGAAGGGACGGCAGCGCAGCGTGTCGAATCGCCACGCGAGCAACTGGAACGTGAAGCGGCGCGAACTCTCGGAGAAGAATATCGCGCGCTCATCGCGCGCGCGGACGAGCGCGTGCGCGCGGAGCCAGTGTTTCGGCGTGTCGAGGCGCGAGAGCCGGTATAATTCCTCGTCCCACTCTCCACTTTCTACCCTCCACTCTCTATCGTACCAATAGACCTCTTGCATAACCCGCTCCTGCTACAATTTCTGATTTTTGGCTGCGACTTCGTCGAGTTTCGCAAAATGATTCTCGTCGTACAACAAGTACGCCGTCGAATCATTTTGCTCACTCTCCTCGTCTCGCTCAAAAATTAGAAATCTCGCGACGAAGCGGGTTATGCAAGAAGTCTAATGAAATCCTACCCGATCAAAAACGAACTCGACTTTCTTATCGCGCGCGCAGAGAGCGAGCGTTCGGAGATGCAGACGCTGCTCGATACTTCTCGCCGCGATGGCGATTATTGGAGAGAGAAGGCTACAGCGAAGCTCGCGACGTTTCTCGGCCTTGAGGTGCAATTTCTCTCGCGCCTTGCCGAGCTCGAGAGCGATTATCCCGAACTGGCCGCCGCCATCGAGGAGCGTAAGCGCTACCTCGCGGCTCTCGTAAGCGAGGCGCGGGCGATGTACGCCGCCTGGCAGGGTGCCGCGGAACAGACATGAGTGAGATCACCGATACCACACATACCAAAACAGAGATCGCCGCGCATCTCGGTATTCTCCGCTCCCTCGAGACGCCGAGCGGGCTGTTTTTCGCCTCGGCAAAAGGGGTCTCGACTGGCTACGACAAGGCGTGGCTTCGCGACAACTTTTACACCTCGCTTGCGTTTGAGGCAGCCGAGGAATGGGAGACCGTCGCGCGATGCTCTCGCGCGGTGCTCGATATTTTCCTCAAACACGAAGAGAAGATCAGCTGGGCGGCTCGTGAGCGGCCGCACGCAAGCTACCAGTACATCCATGCGCGCTACCACCCCGAGACATTCGAGGAATTTTGGGATGAATGGGGGAATAAGCAAAATGACGCGGTTGGAGCCGTGCTTTTTAAGCTCGGCGACCTCAAGCGGCAGGGAAGAGGTGTCGTCGCGACTGCAGATGACCGGCGCATCGTACAGAAGCTCGTAGACTACCTTGTATCGATCGAGTATTGGCACGATCCGGACAACGGTATGTGGGAGGAGCAGGAGGAGGTGCATGCGTCCTCAATCGGCGCTTGCGTCGCGGGACTCCGCAAAGTGCGCGAGGCGTTTCCGTTCATCACGGTGCCACAGGGTACGATCGAGCGCGGCGGGGAGGCGCTGCGCGCGCTTCTTCCGCGCGAATCCGCGAGTAAGTTTTGCGATCTTGCGCTACTCTCGCTTTTCTACCCGTATAATCTCCTTGAAGGCGCTGTGGCGGACGAAATCCTCAACAACCTCGAGTACCACCTTTCGCGCGAGCGCGGCGTGGTTCGTTACAAGACCGACCGCTACTATAATAAGAATGCCGATGGATGGAGCGAGGAGGCGGAGTGGACGATGGGTTTTCCGTGGCTTGCGATTGTACACGCGCGTCGCGGCGCGCGAGAGCGCGCCGCCGAGTATCTCGACCGTGCGCGAGCCGTCCTCACGACGAACGGCATGCTCCCGGAGCTCTACCACTCAAACGCAACGACACCAAATGAAAACATTCCCCTTGCATGGGCAGAGAGCCTTTTCGTGGCCGCGCTCATCGAATGTGCACGCCTGCGATAAAATCGGATTTTTAGGTAACTCACGGGCGCTTAGAATCCGGTTCGCCCGCTTTAGATCTTACGCCGATTCCTTTGATGCCGTTTCTATGAGCGCCTGCGTGTAGGAGAGTGCCATGCGCTGCTCGGAAGGATCGAAGTGTGTGATCAGGAAGGGGTACGATTTCCCCAACTCAAGCGTGGCGTGCAGCTCCGATTCCGATCCGCCGAATTCGGAGATGTGCACGAGCCCCGCGATGCCCTCCTCGATGCTTGCGAGCGCGCCGTGGCGGTTGTACTTAATGATGACGCCCTGAACCCGCTCGCCGCGGTGGTAGCGCGTGCCAGCCTCTTTCCACGGATTGGGCTTCAGCGCTTTCATGGAGAGCGAGATTTTGTCATCCTTTATGTCGATGATTTTTACGCGCACCCGATCGCCCGTCGATACAAACGCCCGTGGGTTGTCGACGAGTCCCCAGTCGATCTCGGAGAGATGGACGAGCCCTTCGAGGCTGTCTTCGAGCTTCACAAATGCGCCGAAGTCAACCGTGCCAGTTACCTCGCCGTCGAGCTCATCGCCGACGTTATATTTGTCGACGAGCGCTTGCTTCTCTCGGTGGACGCCATACTTCTCGGTAAAGATAAGTTTGCCTTCCTTTGGCAGTACCGAGAGGACGGAGACTAAGATGTGCTCGCCGACGAGCGCGCGGAGCGCCTCGAGAATCTGGTCCTTGTCGCCGCCTGCAACGTGTGGATAATGCTCGGCCGTGAGCTGCGAGGCGGGAAGAAATCCTGAAACCCCCTGCCACTCGAGAATGAGGCCGCCCTTATTTGCGTCTTTGACCACAAGCTCGATTGTTGTACGTGCGCGCGCGAGACGTTCCGCCTCGCTCCAGACGAGCGCTTGTCGTGCTTCCTTCAGGGAGAGTTCGATATAACCGTCCTCGTTTTCCGATGCCACGACCTTGGCGGCAATCTCATCGCCGATATTGACTTTGCGCAGAAGGTCGCGCGCGCTCTGATATTCGCGGCCGTAGATCGTGCCGGTGCCGAACGGCGAGAGATCGACGTAGACTGCCATGCGACCGATCGCAACTACGTTGCCGTGGACGAGGTCTCCACCGACGGGCGGTGTCCCGGCGCGCAGAATGAGGGCCGCCATCGGGCTTTCGTGTTTTTTCGGGAGGCGTTTCGCGCTCCGCTCTGGCCGTACGCGTTCGGTGGCCTCTTCCGTCGACGACTCGTCTGTCCCGCCGAGGGAGGCGTCGGGCGCTTCGAGAACGTGTGGCCGATACCCCTGTTCACCCGCTTCGGTGCTCTCGTCGTGCGGCAGAAGAGTGAAGTCAGCTCTCGTATCGCGCTGGGGTTCGGTACCCCCAGTAGGTTTCTGATCCATGATAAACACTTTGGCTAATAATGTGCCTTTTTGGACCCCGGCCTTGAGTTGCGTTGAGGCGGGGAGGCTTTCTAAAACAATATCGATGAGTATACCGGAATGTTCGTTGAGGCGCAAACATAAGCGCTACGACATTTGACCTGTAACATTTGACCATTGACCGTCAATAAGAATGTCCGTGCCCCCATTTCGTATTTGAAATGGTCGTGAAAAAAGAAATCCTGCCGTTCGGCTTATGTGCCTACTTGGCAGGATGCGAGGATGAGGATTACCCTCCGTAACGTCCGCGTCCGCTATACAAAAAATTTAATCAAACGCCTAATATATAGCGAAAATATAGCCAATAATGGGAAGTATATAAAAAGCAGCGCCGGTACCGGGTCTGACCATGGTCGGCGACTGATCTCTTCCCAGAAATTTGGCGAGTTCGGACACGTAAGCTTAAGCACCTCAGGCAGGATCGCATTAATCGGGTCTAACCATGTACACATAGTAACCTCCTCAAGAACCTATCTCACCTTGCTTTACTGTTCTTACGTTTATATACTACATAGTGAGATTAAAATCAAAGTAGATACATGTAGTGCGTCGAGTATGAAGAAAGTATTTTTTATCGCTTTCCTCGGCAGCCGCTCTCGTGTAGCCGCCGAAGCCTAAGCAATGTACGCGGGTCTTGCCGAGTATTTTACCTCGCAGAGCGGCGGAGGGGGATGCTCACCCGGGGCCGAGAAGCAAGGGAAGTGTTGAGCTTTGGGCGCGCTCCACACATAGCGCGCGGAGCGTAGGAGAGACCTCACTTTTTTTGTGGCATATACTGGCGCACTTGCTCGTATAGCGTCTGAACTCCTGTGTCCTGCGGTATCCGCTCGCGCAGAGCCGCAACGATTTTTAGTGCGCCGGCCGTGTCACCATGCGAGAGCAGCAGCGCTGCCAGGTTGCGGTACGCGTAATGAAACAACGGGTCCACGGAAATGGCCTGTCTGTATAGGCCAGCCGCTTCTTGGTCGCGCCCGCGATCGCGAATGAGATTTCCCAGGTTGTGGTATGGTGCCGGTTGAGACGGATCGGCTTCCATTGCCCGTCGTAGATAGTATTCGGTTGCTTTTTCGTCGCCGCGCGCGGCGTAGATGTTGGCGAGGTTATTCAGTACGCGGGCATTGTCAGGTACGTATGAGATGATCTGAAGATAGAACTGCTCAGGGCTCCCCCAGAGGATCGTGCGCCTCACGGTTTGCACATTAAAGAATCCGACGTAGGCCACGCCGAGCGCACACACAAGGTACGCGAGGGCGCGCCTGCGGACGTATAGCCAGTCATAGAGACGGATGCCGTACACGGCGACGATCGCAGCGAAACCGAGGAGTGACAGGTAGAGCCAGTGTTCGTATATGAGCGCATTGATGGGCGCGATGATGCCAGACGATGGCACGAGAGGCAGAAGGAACATCGCCGCCCCGAAGAACCACAGCCGCCTGCCACGGAGCGAGTCCCGCCAGATCAACGCGGCGAGTGAGAGGAGCAGCGCCGAGCCGCCTGCCACCGACCAGTACCACGGCGTAGTCAGCACCGGGATAGTTCGTTCCATGTGCAGATCAAGCGGGACGATTGTTAATCGTAGATAGGTCCAGAGCGCCTGGAGGAACGTCCACGTGCGAACCGTTATATGCTCGGTGTATACGTTGGCGTACTGATACCAATTGAGCGTGTTTTGGAAATCGAGGATGGTGAGCCGCAGGAGCGTGTAGGTCGCGGCAATGGCGACGAACGGCCACGTCGCCTTAAGTGCTTTCCCGAAAGCTCGCGAGAGAGGTTCAGCCCGGTACAGAGAGGCTAGCAACACGACGACCATATAGCCCGGCAATAACACCGCTGTCTCGCGCGAGAGCGTGGCGAGCACGGCACAGGGCAGTGCCCAGTAGCGAAAACGATCGGTACGCAGCCACAGGAGAATGGCAGACAGCATAAAGAAAACCGAGAGCGGGTCGCCTCTGCCAGCAATGTAGGCGATGGCCTCGGTTTGGAGTGGGTGCACGAGCCACAGGAGAGCGGCGAGGGCGGCTTGCCGTCTGTTTTTCAAGAGGGCGTCGAGTAGCAGGAAGATCAGGACGGCATTGGCGATGTGCAGGCCGTTTGAGACAAGGTGGTACCCCCAGGGTGTTCGGCCGCCGAGCGCCCAGTTGATCGCAAAGGAGAGCATGAGCACCGGACGGTAGTAGTTCGACCGTGCGCCGACTCCAGCAAGCACATCGTGGCTGAATAGGAACTTCGCATGAGACCAGGAAAGTTCATGTACGGCCGGATTGTTCACGATCCAGTCGTCATCATCCCAGAATAGCGGGTTGTTCATGGTGGGCGCGTACAGTGCTGTCCCAACGAGGATGAGAATGAGGATGATGTGCCAGCGCTGCATATTGATACCAGTGTACGTTCTCCTACGCCGCAAGAAAACTCCCCCTCGTAGCGTAGGAGTTTTCTTGCGGGTAGTTTGCAAATATGGCCTTCCGCGCTCCCGTTTCGCGTTTGCGCGTGATAGTATTATTGCATGAGCGAATTGCTTCTTGTGCTCCCTTCATATCTTACCTGGCACTATTCGCGCTCTCCTCGGGAGTATGCTTACCTGTGGGCGCGGATGCTCTGGTTTGTCGTGCATGTATTCTCGATGCCGTTTCTTCTCGCGACGCTCTTTTCGCCGTGGCGGCGGCTCGATGAAAAGTATCCGCGACAGCTCGATCTTGGCGCGTGGGGCGAAGTGCTGGTCGTGAATCTTCTCATGCGCCTCGTCGGCTTTGTGGTGCGTATGGCCGTCTTTACGTTCGGCGTGCTCGCGCTCGTTTTTGTTTTGCTCGGCGGCGCCGTCGGTTTTATCGTCTGGCTCGCTGCGCCAGCCTTGGTGCCGGTGTTTGCTGTTATCGGGACATGGATGCTTGTTGTGGGATAATCCATTAGAGTTCGACATCCTGAAGCTTTCCATCATCTGCGTGCGACGAATTTCCAATTTCCAAGCAAGTTCCAATTTCCAAATTTTCAAATCTAAAACACGACAGACCGCGGCGTTACTTTTTAATCCGCGTTCGACTTTCATGCTCCCTACACATCTCGCCCTCGCCATTCGTTCTTTAGTCCCGGTGCTCCGCACTGAGCGTGTGATTTCGCACGCGCGGCGAAGAGCAGTACGTCATTTTTCTGTTGCGATTTTTTGCGTTGCGCTGGTGCTTGTCGGTGTCGGAATCCTGCTCGCGACACTTCGGGTGCGGTTTCCTTCCATGGTTCCTGCGCTTGGAGCACGTCAGGTGTTTTTTTTAGTTTATGCCGGAGCGCTGCCTCGTCTTATCGGCCTTGGCCTCATCGCGGCCGCGCTCTCGCTCACGCTTGTGATGCTCGAGGCGTTTTACTACTCCCATTATTTTCGCGCGCGCGGAGCACTCGGCGCTACAAGCGACGCCAAGGGCGCAGGTGATGAGGTGACGGCAGAACCACGGATCACGTTCGAGGCCGCCGAGTCGCTTTATGATGTGTACGCGCGCGGAGAGCTCCTCGCGCGCTCGTTCCTCGCCTCGCGCCACGGCACCGAGGTATTAAGGCGCCTTGAGCTCGCGAGCGAAAATATCGCTGCGCTCGCCGCGGCGGCTGGCACGAAAGACGCTGCTCTATCGTCTGAGAGCACGCCCGAGGAGGATACGAGCGCTGTGCCGCAAGAATTCACGCTGCGCTCCGTTGCCGAACAGTTTGTCTGGGCTGACGAGGGCGTTCGCATCGGGCTCCTCTCGCACGAAATTACGAACGAGCTTTTTCTCGGCGCTGCGGCGTGGGTCGCGGAGCGCCGAGAGCGAGCGCACGAGCGGGAGCGGTGGTGGTCGCTTGAGCGGCTCAAGGCGGTGGGCGTTGTCGGTGACGTATGGTCTTATGGCGGCGCGTACCGTCTGCGCCGGTTTGCAAAGTCGATTTCGCACGCAGTAATTAGTGACCTCACGTCGTATGGCACGGCGGAAGCGCACGCGCTCGAGAGCGTCCTCTCAAGGACGAGTGAGGCGAATGCGCTTCTCGTCGGCGACGATACAATCGGGATCGATGTGATCCTCTCCCGCCTTGCTGCGCGTATCGCCTCAGGCGAGGTGGCGGAGGCGCTGCGGCATAGCGAATTCTTTTCACTTGATCTTGCAGCGCTCCTTGCCGCGACGGGATCAAAGGCGGCCTTTGAAGGCGAGTGCGTGCGCGTTTTTGAGGATGCTGTCGCTGCAGGTAACATTACACTTGTCATCCCCTCGCTCCCACAGGCGCTCGTGAGCATGCAGAAGCTCGGTGTGGATTTTCTTGAGCTTATTGATCCGTATCTTCGCGGGAGCAGCATTCATGTCGTCGCGACCGCGCATCGCGGCGCGTTCCACAAAAGCATGGGAGCGGAGCAGCGTCTCGCCGAGCGTTTTGAGGAGGTTGAGATTGAGCCTGCGGACTCGAGCGTACTCGCGTCGCTCTTGCTTGCCCGCGCCGAGGAGCTTGAGCGGCGTCGTGGCGTCTTCTTCTCATTTCCGACGATTTTTGCCACTGCGGAGAGTGCGCGGCAGTATTTCCCCTATGGCTCGCCTCTCGACAACGCGTTTGACCTCCTCGATGAGCTTGCGGCACGCCCCGTTAGAAGCATCGAGGGTGCTTCTAACGGGGCACGCGCGGCAGGCGAGCGCGAGAGCCGCCTCATCCGCCGCGCCGACCTCGACGCGCTCGTTAAAGAGAAGACCGGCATTCCTGTGGGCGAGATGGGAGCTCGCGAGCGGGAGCGGCTCCTCTCGCTCGAGAAGCTGCTCGGCCGCCGCGTTCTGGGACAGCCTGAGGCTCTGCGCGCCGTTGCCGAGGCTCTGCGTCGCGCACGAGCAGGGCTTACGAAGGGCGAGAAGCCCATGGGGTCATTCCTCTTCCTTGGCCCCACCGGAGTCGGGAAGACCGAGACATCGAAGGCGCTCGCGGCTGCACTCTTTGAAGACGAAAAGCGCCTCTCGCGCCTCGACATGTCCGAGTTTAATACCGCAGATGCGGTGGAACGTCTGATCGGCTCACCCGACGGCGCAGAGTCAGGGGCCCTCGCGACGATCCTCCGCGATCAGCCCTATGGGGTGCTTCTCCTCGATGAGTTTGAGAAAATGCATCCGAACGCGCTCAATATTTTTCTCTCAGTGCTCGACGAGGGCTTTTTTACCGACGGCGCGGGGAGGAAGGTTTCGGCGCAAAACGTGATCATAATCGCGACATCGAACGCAGGGAGTGATTTTATTTTTGAGGCAGTCGAACGTGGAGAGGATCCATCCACACGCACGGATGAGCTCGTAAGTAAACTCATTGAGCAGAGGATCTTCAAACCCGAACTTCTGAACCGCTTCGACGGCGTCATCGTCTTCCGCCCGCTCGGCCCCGAGGAGCTCCGCGGCATCGCGCGGATTCTTCTTGCGGGTCTCGCGCGCGAGCTTACCGAGAAAGGCGTGACTCTTGAGATCACAGAAGAAATCGTCGCGTTCCTCGCAGAGAAAGGTTTTGACCCTAAATTCGGTGCCCGCCCCATGCGCCGCGCGCTTCAAGAGCACATTGAGGAACCCATCGCCCGCAAGCTAATCGCCGGAGAGCTCCGTCCAGGCACCACGCTTCTTCTGACACCGGAGACGCTCCGGTGACAGTAAATTTTGAAGCAACAGCTTTTTTTTAGCACGCATCCACCCCTCGCGGGGTGGGCGCTCACATTTTTTCAATGGCTTATGACGCCTACAGCGAGAGATTAGACTCTAAGCGGCTTATCGGAGAAATGCGTGCGGTGCTTTGAAGAGAAGTACGTCTCAAGTGTCTCCATAAACAAGTGTCTACCCAAGAGAGGCGGCACTTCATTGCGATCAATGAATCCAACAGGGACCGTCCTCTCGAAGTCGCCGAGCTGCGCATCTATCTTCGGCAAGAAGTACACTTTTTCAGTGCCGCCAATGCCCGACGTGTAGAAAATTTTACAGTCATGCTCAACGTTTACTCCCAGATGTTCCGCCATATACCGCGGGAGCAGCGTATAGTCTGCTCCGGAATCTACGATCATCCACACCTCACGCCACAGATCGGCATTTCGTGCTCGAAAAAAGACCTGCGCAACAGGTCTCCATACGTCGCCGAGAACAGGCGAGTGCGATTTCTCAAACGGAAACTCTACAGTCATAAGATGAGCGTGTCGGCATCGGGAATATACGTTACCGCTGCAGTTTCATGTGGATATTTTTTGTCAGCATCGCGCAGAATCTTTGCAGCACCGTCCCCCGTTTTCGCGGTCAGTATCTTGTTCGCCACGACGATAACGTGCTTGCCTCTGTAGCGCGGACTACTCAAGACTTTGTGCATTATTCGGGCATGTGCGCTTTTTGTATTTTTTCTTCTCATGCTCGCAGCGTATACTTCGTGGCATGCGAAGTCAACACACCATAAACTGACTTCAAGGTTTTGAGGCGGAGCTGTGGATAACTTTGTTTGCCTTTTTTACGCGCGTGCCGTATCTTTACTTCAATTTGTGTATCGTATGGTCGATGAAAACACAACAAGAGTAGAGTGGAGGCGCAGTCGTCTCGACGAAGACGTAGTGCTCGCTGTTTTCTAAACCCCCTTTTCGGGGGTCTTTTTTTATCAACAATAAAGTTTCTATTACACCATGATCAATAACTACATCGCGACGAAAGACATCGTTCTCTATAGCAGCGCGGTTAGGTCGCTGCGGCGCTTCTTTCTTAACAAAAATTTTGTTGAAGTGCACACACAGGATCGTTTGAGCATCCTTGCCGCGTGCGAGGATCCGACTACGGTCGCCACCTTTGAGTATGCAGGCGAGCGCTGGCCACTGCCGCAAACAGGCCAGATGTGGCTCGAGTATGAGCTTTTGAAAAACCCGGCGCTGCCAGGCGTTTTTTGTGTGAGTACGAGCTATCGAGCCGAGAAGAACCCCGTGCCGGGCAGGCACGAGATCATCTTCCCTATGTTTGAGTTTGAATCTCGAGGTGGTATTGACGATCTCCGAGAGCTTGAGGTTGAGCTCTGCGAGCACCTCGGGTTCGGCTTGCGAGAGAGCTTCGTTCATCAATCATACGAGGCCGCTACAGCGCACTACGGCACGGACGATATCACGAGCAGGGAAGAGCTTCGCATTGCGGACGATTTCGGGCCGGTGTTTTTCCTTGGGCAGTTTCCGGTCCGTACCTCGCCGTTCTGGAACATGCGTAAAGACGGCGACTACGCCCGCAAGATAGACGTTATTCTTCACGGTATGGAGACGATAGGTTCGGCAGAGCGGAGTTCTGATTCAGCGGAGATGCGTGAGCAGTTTTACGCCATAAGCGGCGGGCGGTACGCGGGGTTGCTTCATGAAAAATTCGGCCGCGAGCGCGTGGAGCGCGAATTTGATGGCTTTCTGTCATTTAATTTCTTCCCTCGCTTCGGCGGCGGCATCGGCATGACCCGGCTTATTCGTGCACTGAAGATGCAAGAGCGCTAAAGAAAACATCCTCAGGCGCTTGAGCATGCACGATACTTTTGTTACCCTTATTTACACAAAGGTGGGCAAAAGCCAGACGGTTATGTTTGGCACAGAGGTCGGCCCTTTGCAACAATAATTAAAAATCAAAAAAATCGTGATCCTATGACTATAAATTGGAAAATCTGGGCGCCGCTCGGTATCATCGTGTTGGTAGCGCTTGTCGCAATCGGCTTCTCGAAGTCCGAAGTGCCTCAAGCGCCCGTTACTGGAGAACCGCGGCAAGCGCCGGTTGTGAGAGAAGAAAGCCAAGCACAACCGGCTGCGATCGCACCAGCTACCGGCAATGTTGATGACGCGGTGAACGCAATCCTTGCGAGCATTTCCGACGATCAGTCCCTCTTTGCGGAGGCGGAAAAAGACGCCGCATTGATTGACGCTGATAGTCAAGCGATCAGTGATTTTGGTCAATCCTATAATGAAAAAGACATCTAAGAAATTCTTTATTGGTGCTCTTGCAGCGGCAACGGTGATAAATCTTTTTTCGCCTATCCCGCTATTTGCTCAAACAACTCCGACTGCTGCAGGATTTTGTACAAGAATTGCTGAAGTCGCTTCGCGGCTTGACCAACGAATCGCTGATCGGGAAGGACAAATTTCAGCACGGCGCCAAGAACGATCAGACAACCTTGCGAAGCGAAGGAGTGAGAGAGATGCGCGGATGTCGGAAAATCGCGCTCGGCGGGATGTAAACCGCGAGGAGCACTACGCTCAATTAGAAGCGCGAGCAACCACCGATGCGCAAAAGCAGGCGGTTGCGGCGTTTAAGAGTGCAGTTGAAGCGGCGATAAGCGCGCGCAAAACCGCCGTTGACGCGGCAATAAGTTCATTTAAGCAGGGTGTTGATTCAGCGATTGCATCGCGGAAATTAGGGATGGACGCGGCAATAAGCGCATTCAAGAGCGCACGAATTGTGGCCGCTGATAAGGCAAAAGCGGATTGTGCGGCTGGTGTTGCCCCCCGAACAGCACGCGAGACATTCCGAATGAGCATGCGGGCGGCACGGGATAAATTTAAGAGCGACGTACAGGCAACCGAGAAGTTAAGAGATTCTGTTGAATCGCTTCACGTCAGCCGAAGACAGGCGGTGGAGAAAGCGTTTGACGACTTCAAGGCGGCAATGGAAAAAGCGCGCACCGATCTAAAAGCTGCGCTTCAAACCGCCCCGTGAGGTCTCTGGGTCTCATATGTAAGAGGTCTATTAGATCGAAAACGTACAAATCATGACTCGGCGCAAGCCGAGTCATGATTGTATGTGTTACGCCGGGTACTTACTCGTGCTCAATCCGGATTCGATCTGTCCTTGTCGTTTTTTGATGCACGAATCTGTCCACAGTTTGCTCTATGTTTGACCGTTCCACAACGGGGAGCCAAAGGATGTTTTGGTTTCGTTTGAACCAGGTTTTTTGGCGGCGGGCGTATTGCCAGATTTTTTGTTCGAGTATGCGCTCGAGTTCGTTGCGTGTGAGCATGCCACGTATGAATCGAGAGACATAGCGGTACTCGAGCCCGAATGAGTCGAGCCGCTGCCATGAGAGCTTGTCTTTCTCGTGCAAGCGCGCGACCTCGGCGATGAGGCCGCGCCGCAGGCGCACTTTGAGGCGCACGGCAATGCGCCCGCGAAGCTCATTGTCGGGGAGTGCGAGGCCGATATAGAGCACGTCGTACTTTTCGCGCGATTGAATCTTCGGGACGCTCCCGAGCGCGCGCGCGATCTCAATCGCGCGGATGAGGCGACGTTGATTGTGCGGCTCGATTGTTTTTGCGCGTCGGGGGTCGAGCCGCACGAGCTCCTCGAGGAGCTCGTGCGGCGAGCGTTTCCCGAGCTCTCGTCGCAGCGCCGGGTCCGCGGGTACGTCGGGGAGGAGTGTGTCTCCGAGAAGCGCATCAATGTAGAACCCGGTGCCGCCGACGATAACAGGGAGCTTGCCGCGGCGGATGATACCCTGAATCGCGCGCTCCGCGTGCCGCGCGTACTGCGCCGCGCTCCACTGCCTCCTCGGCGAGGCGACGTCGAGCAGGTGGTGTGGGATGCCCCGCATCTCGCGCGCCGTTACCTTTCCCGTGCCAATATCGAGCCCGCGGTAAATCTGCCGTGAGTCCGCAGATACAACCTCGCCGCGAAAGAGCCGCGCGAGCTCGACCGCAAGCGCGCTCTTGCCCACCGCCGTCGGGCCGACAATGACCACAATTTTGTGCTTTTGCTTTGTAATCATGGACGAGGTATAGTGTATAAAATCTTAAATTTCCAAATTCCAAAAAACAAGCTCCAAACAAATCACAATACTCAAAATCCAATCTCCAAACACGACGTGCGTGTTTGAGATTTGGTGCATTGGAATTTGAAATTTGTTTGGAACTTGTTGGTTGGAAATTGGAGCTTATTTGGAACTTGGAAATTCGATTATGCTACTCAACAAAACCCTCCGTTTGATAGCGCTCGCCGGAATTTTCCTCCTGCCGCTCATTCCGATCTACGTTGCGCGGAGTATGTTTTTTCCGTTCATCACCGGGAAAAATTTTGCGTTTCGTATCATCGTCGAAATTGTGTTTGCCGCATGGCTCCTGCTCTGCGTCCGCGACCGCGCGTATCGTCCACGACGCTCGACCATTCTCTCTGTGCTCGCGGTTCTCCTCGGTATCATTCTCATTACCGACTTTACCGGCGTCAATCTCTTCCAGAGCCTCTGGAGCAACTTTGAGCGCATGGAGGGTCTTTTTACGCTCCTCCACCTCGGCGCCTACTTTCTCGTCGCGGGATCGCTCCTCACAACGGAAAAACTTTGGAAACGCTTCTGGCACGTCTCGCTTTTCGTCAGCGCCTATCTCGGGTTCTACGGTCTGCTCCAGCTTGCAGGCGTGAAGGAGATCAATCAGGGCGGCGCGCGGCTTGACGCGACACTCGGCAACGCCACCTATTTTGCAATCTACATGGTCTTTCACGCATTTATCGCCGCCTTCTATTCTCTGCGTCAGAGCAGCGGCAAACTTCTGAAAGGGCTCTACGGGCTCTTAATCGCGCTCCAGCTCTATACGCTCTATCATACGGCCACTCGTGGCGCACTTCTCGGGTTCCTCGGCGGTGCGCTCCTCGCGACAGTGTTAATCGCGATTTTTGGGCGGGAGCACCGCGTGCTGCGGCGCGCTTCGCTCGGTGTACTCGCTGGCCTGCTCATTCTCATCGGCGCGTTTTTTGCCCTGCGGAATAGCGACTTCGTGCGCCAGAGCGAAGTGCTCGGGCGTTTCGCCTCGCTCTCGCTCTCCGAGGGCCGGGTGCGCTTCTATGTGTGGAACATGGGACTTCAGGGCTTCAAGGAACGGCCGCTCCTCGGCTGGGGGCAGGGCAATTTCGATGTGGTGTTCAATAAATACTACGATCCGCGGATGTATACGCAGGAGCCGTGGTTCGACCGCGCGCATGACATCGTCTTTGACTGGCTGATCACCGCCGGCGTCTTCGGCCTCCTTGGCTACTTTGCCCTTTTTGCCGCAACGCTCACGCTCCTCTGGAGAGACCGGGCCGGTGTATTCTCCGTCGTGGATAAATCACTCCTCACCGGCCTCCTCGCCGCCTATCTGTTCCACAACATTTTCGTCTTCGATAATATCACGAGCTACCTGCTTTTCTTTAGCGTGCTTGCGTTCATCCACTCGCGGGAGAGTAGCAATGCTCGCCCGCTGTTTGCCGAGCGCGATCAAGCGCGGCTCGCTCCGCGCGGTGGCAGCGCCGGAGTTCTTCCTGCGGACCGTATCGCGATCCCCCTCGTTCTGATTGGACTCGTTGTTGTGCTCTATGCGCTGAATATCAAGGGCATCAACGCCTCACGTCTTCTCATACAGGCGATTTCTCCGCAGGAGAAGGGCGTCACCGAGAATCTCGCGCTCTTCCGCCGCGCGATCGCCGCAAGCCCGATCGGCCGGATGGAAGCGCGCGAGCAGCTCGTCCAATTCGCGCTCGAGGCAGCAGGGGCGGAGAAGATACCGCCGGAGCTTAAGGAGGAGATCGCACGCACCGCAGAGCAAGAGATGCTCGCGATGCTCGAGACGATACCGCGCTCCGCGCGCCACCGCTTTTTCCTCGGCGTGTTTTACCGCCGCTTGGGCCGTCACGAGGATGCCGTGAAGATGCTTACCGAGGCGCTCGAACTCTCGGAGCACAAGCAGCAGCTCCGGTTCGAGCTCGGCCTCACGCACCTCGATGCAAGCGAGTTTGACAAGGCGCTTGCGGTGCTGAAGACCGCCTACGAGGATGCGCCGGAGTACTCGGAGGCGCTTATGCTCTACGGGCTCACGGCAATCTATAGCGGAGAGCTCGAGCTCGCCGACGAGGTTTTCACTAAACGGTTCGGTTCGCCGATCCTCGATGACAATCGCGTGCTCAAGGCCTATTTTGACACGGGCAATCACGATCGAGTCGTCGCGATCTGGCAGAAGCGCGTCGAGCAGGATCCGGAGAACGCGCAGCTCCACGCCTCGCTTGGCGTATCATACGCCCAAATCGGCGACCGTCAGGCTGCAATCGCCGAGATCGAGCATGCGATCAAGCTGCGGCCGGATCAAAAAGACAGGGGTGAGGAGCTCATCCGCCAAATCCGCTCCGGCAAGGTGCCGTAAAAAAATAGAGGGAATCGCCCACGTCTTACAATTTCACGCTCGAGCTTCGGTGTTTGGAAATGGTGTCGCCTCGCTTACGAAAAATGCAGAACTCGGCCTCCCTGCTGGTCGGCCTCAGACAGCTGCATTTTTCTACTCGGCTCGCCATTTCCTAAACACCTCTCGCTATGCGTGAAATTGTAAGGCGTGAGCGATTTTGTGAGAGGCAGACGACGCACACTCTGTCCGATCGGATATTCTGCGCGTCGTTTCTGTAGTGGGTGTTTTTTGTTTTTTCAATGTTGCGCGGTCAGCAGACGCATATTATAGTGTCGGTTAGACAGTTCGGATTTGTGTTTCGACATGCGCTACATCCTAACGGAGTAAGGTGGTAGAACGATGACTGAAGTGGCATTCCTGATAGAACTCGTTGCAGATGCCGACGTCGCGATGTGGGAGCATGTACTTTGCGAACTTGAAGTGCTCCTGCCGGGGACCGAGCCCATACCGTGTAAATTTCGGGCCTCACGGGGAATGTTTATTACGGGACATTGCAGCAAGGAGGCGTACGAGCAGGCCTTCGGTGCTCAGGTTGAGGATCGGACGAAAACGAGTGACCATCTGAACAGCAGCTCGCAGACAACCGAAGGCTGGGCTGAGGTCATCCCCGCACGAATTCCTGACAATCTTGCGGCGCATGTGCAGTCTATCACACTCGACGATCGGGCCTTTCGGACCTTAGCCCAGTGAAGGCAGACACAAAAACGGGTGACACACGTGCGTGTCACCCGTTCCATTTTTTCTAATGCCTAGCGCCTCTTTGCCTCGCTGCAGATTTCGTACACCACATCCTTTCGCTCCACGACGACTCTCCAGCCGCGGCTTCGGGCGATGCGGTAGAGGCGGTGGTTCGGATTGAAGCAGATCGGTTCCTCGACGAGGTCGAGGAATGCCGCGTCGTCCTCGGTGTCCCCAACGCCGATCGAGTGTGCGAGCGTGAGCCCCTCTTTCTCGAGCGCGCGGCGGAGGACCGCGCCTTTGTTTGCGATCACGTGGAGTTCCTCCACCTCGCCGGTGAAGCGACCTGTGGGACCGAGCGCGTAGATTCTCCCGTAGACTTTGTCAAAGCCGAGCCGCTTACAGAAGGGATCAAGTACGGCCTTTGGCGATTGCGAGACCGCAAGGAGAAAGTAGCGGCGGCGTTTTAGGTCGCGGATAAGATCGCGCGTGAAGCGGTAGAGATGCTGTTCTTGTTCGCGGATTACCTTCTTGCCGACCTCTTTCAGGTCGCCGTAGTAGACACCTTTGATATGCCGATAAAAGATCGCGACCATCGCCGTGATGTACGTTTCGTAATCGCCCCGACGATTGAGCCATGCGTGGTATTCGCGCTCATACCCCCGCCGTGCGCGCTCGGGGAACACGCCCTCGCGAATCAACGCTTCCACGAGTTCAACAAATATGCTCGAGCGAAATACGGTGCCGTCAATGTCGAAAATGGCGACTTTGCGCATGCTTGATATTGGTGGGCGGTTTTTCGTATCCATGGGCAAGGAGGGAGTCGGTCACGAATAAATTTCCTGACGGAAATTTTTCGCGACCCCGCCTCGCGGTGCTCGCCTTGTCCTCGCTCCGCTCAGACAAACTCGCACATCGCTGCGGCCTTCGACTCCCTCACGCACGGTGCGCAGGCACCGTGCTCTTGCCCATGGACGAAAAACGTCCCGTTTTGGTCGGCACGGTTTTTCGTATCCATGGGCAAGGAGGGAGTCGAACCCTCAACCCTTGCGGGACAGCGTCCTAAGCGCTGCGCGTATGCCATTTCCGCCACTTGCCCTCGGATGCACTCTAGCATAGGTGTGATATACTGGACACATTAGCAACGTGTTAATTATTTTGTGAGTATGCCAAAAGTTTCTATTTACACGACGCCGACGTGCGTGTATTGTCGGGCGGCGAAGGATTTTTTTAAGGAGCACAATGTCTCCTATGAGGAGTATAACGTCGCGACCGACCTTGCGCACCGCGAGGAGATGATCGCAAAGAGCGGCCAGATGGGAGTCCCAGTGATTCTCATCACGAAAGACGGCGCAACAGAGCCCGAAGTAGTCGTCGGCTTCGATGAAGCGCGGCTCTCGGAGCTCCTCGGCGTCTCCTAGCTACGTCCCGGGCGCCCCCGTAGTTCAATGGATAGAACTGGCCCGTCCTAAGGGCTCGATGTGGGTTCGATTCCTGCCGGGGGCATACAAGCGAAGCGAATATGCACCCGGCAGGAATCGAACGCGGCGTGTCTGCCTGCCCCTGCTTGACGGCAGGCAGGGGCACGGAACCCTGCTGGCCTGATTGTCTCATTCGAGCGACTTTGCTACACTTTGCTCATGGACCCAAATGACCGGCAGTTGCTCAAGCACGTCGCTCTGCTTGTCGAAGAGAACACGGTGATTCTCCGCAAGCTCCTCCGGGCTGAGAAGATGCGCCGTCTCGTCTCCGCGCTCTACTGGCTCGCGGTGCTTGCGATTTCGCTTGGCGCTTACTACTTCATCCAACCATACCTCGACAAGCTGCTTTCGATCTACGGAAACGTCCGCGGCGGCGTCGAGAACGTAGGAGGCACGATTCTCAAGGGCGGCGGGTGAGGTTATCCACAGGTTGCGTGCTAAAATTGAACTCTCTGTGCTATGCTATATGCATGCGGTCAGATCAAGAACGCGCACGTAAGATGCGTATCGGCGGTTACAGTTATCAAGAAATTCACCAGACTCTTGGAGTCCCAAAGTCGACCCTTTCGTCTTGGTTTTCTGGGCTGCTACTCTCACGGTCAGCACAAAGAAGGATAAATCAGAGAGTGAATCAAGGGCTTGTAAATGGATTAGTGAGACGCAATAAACTTCAGACGCATTTGGCGCGACGGCGAGCGAGAGAAACCCGCGAGCTTTCTGCGGGTGAGGTGGGCAAACTTTCAGAGCGCGAGTTGCTGCTCATAGGAGTTGCATTATATTGGGCAGAGGGTTATAAGAAATCTGTTATCAAAAATGGTAAAGAGCGTACATTCCATGCGATTAGTTTTACTAACACAGACCCGGCGATGGTTCGGCTCTTTGTTCGTTTTTTGACGGAAATTATCCATCTGCCTCAATCAAAAATACGTTTCCACGTGCGACTGTTCCCACATATCAATGAGGATGACGCATTACGATACTGGCTGGAAGCGTCCGGACTCCCAGAAGAGAGCGCCCTTAAACCTACGGTTGTCACTAGCGTGTCGAGTCTTCGGAAGCGACCCTTTAATCGGTTGCCTTACGGTGTTGTTCAGATTAGGGCATGCGATACCAAAAATTTTTATCGGATTATGGGATGGATCGACGGAATAAAACAGTTCGTTACAGTTTAATACTAATGCCGCGGTAGCTCAGTGGTAGAGCGCTTGCCTGAAATCTTCGGGCCGTTTCGCAGTAATGCGGAAATGAAAATCGGGCGAAATGCTGGAAACCCTAACGTCGCAGTCGAGGGCAATCAGCACCCCGCCGTAAAGTCCCATAAGGAAACTTTACGGCAAGGTCAGAGACTATCCTTTTTTGGAGTACTGGATGTATGACGTCACGGGCGAATCTTAGGAAGTTCGTCGTTACGATATATCTCGGAAGCACCCGATCTCCCCTGATCAGCAATGGCGGGGAGAGTGATATAGTCCAATCCTCAAGGTGACTTGAGTTCCATTTTGGAAGAGCAAGGCGTCGGGTGTTCGATTCACCCCCGCGGCACACAATAGACCTCTTGCATAACCCGCTCCTGCTGCGATTTTTGATTTTTGGCTGCGACTTCGTCAGCCGTCGCAAAATGGTTCTCGCCGTACAACAAGTACGCCGTCGAACCATTTTGCTTGTCTTCCTCGTCTCGCTCAAAAATCAAAAATCTCGCCACGAAACGGGTTATGCAAGAGGTCTAATTTTTTCGCAGTCTTATGCAGCGCGCGGCGTTTGAGAAATTGATTGATGAGAGCTTTGCGCTGCTGCCGGAGCGTATCCGGGAGCGGATTTCAAACGTCGCGATTCTCGTTGAAGATGAGCCGAATGCTGAAGTGCGAGGGAAGGAGGAGCTTGCGGAGGACGAGACACTTTTGGGCTATTACCACGGCATTCCACTTGCGGAGCGCGGGAGCGACTACGGCGTCGGCATGACCCTGCCGGACACGATCACGCTCTACCAGCTTCCGATCGAGGATGAGGCGGACGAGAGTCCCGAGGAAGTGCGACGCGTGATCGCCGAGACCCTCTGGCACGAAGTCGCGCACCATTTCGGGATGGACGAAGGAGAAGTGCGGTCGAAGGAAAGGGCGCGAGGGCGGAGGCGAGGCAGATGATGGTGGTATTAAGGTTTGAAATTCGAAGCACGAATATCGAAATCCGAACCGAACATTTGACCAGTGACATTTGACGCCTGGCTTCGAACCCGCTGTCGCCGTGTCAAAGGTCAAATGTCACATGTTAAATGTCGTGATTCGAATTTCGTGCTTCTATATTCGGATTTTGGCGGTACGCTTTATGTCATGAACGTGTTGTTTGTTTCTGTTACGGCATTCGTATTGCACCTCGTCTGGGAGATGCTTCACCTCCCGCTCTACCGCGGTTACGAGGAGTTGAACACGCTGTTGCCTTTACCGCTCTGGGCCGCGCTCGGCGACGTGTTCTACACGCTCCTTGCGTTCGCTCTCGTGAGTCTTTTTAAAAGAAGCGGCCTGCGCTGGATAGCGCAGGCGAGGATGTCTGACTTTGTCGGCCTTGCGGTGCTCGGCTTTTTGATCGCCGCGCTCGTCGAGTACAAAGCGCTCGCGCTCGGCCGCTGGGAGTATGCAGCCGCGATGCCGATCGTGCCGCTGCTTCGCGTCGGCCTGAGTCCAATTGCGCAGATGACGGCGCTTTTGCCGTTTTCAGTCTATCTCGGAGCGCTCTTGTTGTGCGTTACGCAAGCAATGCGTCGACGACTCCTTTGACGACTGCGCCGTCGGCGCGGCCTTTGAGCTCGGCCATGAGCGCTTTCATGAGGGTGCCGGCGTTTTCTTTCGTCGCGATGTTGAGTCCAGCCATTTTCTCGCGCGTGATGCGCTCAATTTCCTCGCGCGGCATTTGCTGCGGGAGATAGGTCTCGAGTACGCGAAGCTCGGCCTCTTCTATCGTAACGAGGTCCTCGCGTCCTCCGGCACGAAATTGCTCGATTGAATCTTTGCGTTGCCGCGCGAGGCGTGCTATCACCGCAAGCGCCTCCTCGTCGGTGAGTTCGCCCTGCGGCGTGCGCTTCGTTGCGACGAGCTCGTTTACGAACGCGGCGAGCATACTACGCAGCACCGAGAGCCGCAGCGCCTCGCGCGCTCTCAAAGCCGTCTTGATCTCGTCTTTGATGCGGGAGTGGAGCATGAGGTCACTATACTCGAGCGAGAGCAGAAATGCACCTGCCCATGAGAAGCTGCCCAAAGAGCCTTTTTAGCCACACGTAAACAGTAACTGCTCACGCTGATCACAATACTACGTAACAGAGCCGTCTTTGCGAGGAGCGGAGCGACGAAGCAATCCAGAGCGAGTAACACAAACCTCCTGGATTGCTTCGCTCCTTTCGGTCGCTCGCAAAGACGGGTGTGAGCAGTGACCGCAAACAAACTGGAGAATTTGCAATAATGATGCGGTCGCATAATTATTGCAAATCCCCCAACAATGCAGGATCGGGAAATTTACAATAATTTACGATCGTGAATTATTGTAAATTTTATATGGTATCAGCGCAGGTGGTTCATGTGGGCCACGTTGGGGGAGCGAGCGTTTTCGTATTTTGAACAAGCGCTTTCACATGGTAGCATGCGAGGTACCCTATGCACGCGGTAGACACCATTTTTTTTGTCGTGGTACTCATTATGTCTGTTGTCGTGCACGAGGTGGCGCACGGCCATGCGGCGAACATGCTCGGCGATCCCACAGCACGGCTCTCGGGGCGTCTCACGCTAAACCCGCTCTTGCACATCGACCCCATGGGTTCGATCATTATCCCGCTGCTCCTCATCACGACGAACGCGGGTTTCCTCTTCGGCTGGGCGAAACCGGTGCCGTACAATCCATACAACCTCCGTAACCAGCGGTGGGGGACGCTTCTCGTCGGCGGCGCGGGCGTTCTCGCGAATTTTTTCCTCGCGCTCGTATTCGGGCTCCTCGTGCGTTTCTCTGGCCTCGGCCCGGAGCAGCTGCTTGCTTCAACATTTTTCCGCGCTGCAATCATAATCACTGGTCTCAACATGGTGCTCGGCGTCTTCAACCTGATCCCCGTGCCGCCGCTTGACGGCTCGAAAGTGCTTTTTTCGCTCTTGCCGTATCATTTGTCGCACATTGAGCGTCTGCTCGAGCAGTACTGGTACCTCTTCCTCATCCCCGTTTTTTTATTCGCTGGCTTTATCATCGTGCCGGCGGTGAACGCCGTGTTTTCCCTCATCACGGGTTACTCGCTCGGCCTCTACGTGCTGGCGTTGCCATTCTAACGGGCAGTACGCAACATGCGACAAGCAGACGCTCCCGACATACGGTGTCATACGCAGCAAAAAATTTGACAGAATAAAAACTTGTGCATACTATACTGGAACGCAGTTGAAAATTCTGGTTTTCTTTGAGTTCAGCTGTGCGGCGAGGTGGTGGTCATAGTCAAAAGGTGCCGCGCGTCGACACTTTCTGGCTATGACTACTATAGTCAGGCCCCTCAACTCACGGGCAGTGAGAAATTTTTTGGCTAGAAGCCAAGAAAGGATCGCGTGATGGCCAAATATCCAAAAACTCTTGGACGGATTGAAGCGGTGTGGAATAAGCTCGGTGGCGAAGAAGGCGTGGATCGCTTCCTCCGTGGCGAACTCTCGGTTTCCGAACCGGCGCGTCGTTGGCGAGAGGAGAACGGCGTCATATCCTTCACAGTGATGAGCGACGGCACGACCGGTCCCCGGTGGATTCCACGCCTGGAAAAAAATGGTTTCCATATTGGAGATCACGCCAAGAATGTGCTCCGCTCTCTGGATTTCAAGCCGACCTCCGGCGTGACGACCGAGATCGAGGTTCTCAAGGGTATCCTCTTTGATTCCCCGAGTCGGATCACTTCGAAGATTCGCGCCGAGGCCAGAAGGAGGAATCTCGAGAAGCCGAACGCCGAAGTGGCCTGCCTGATCCGCGAGATGTTCCCGGACAAAGAGATTGAAGCCATGGGCCTTTGTTTGATCATGGCTATGCACGAACCCATTAAGGATTCCGATGATGATTTGTTGAGACTCCTTATCTCGAGCAGTCTCGGCCACGGTGGTCGGTGGCTCGGTGCCCTCGAGGACTGGCCCGACGCCGGGCGGTCTCGTGATAGCGGGCTCGCGTTCGCCAAGTCGTCCACCTCCGCTTAAGCTATGGTGGGCGAGCACATTGGTTCACAAAACTGAGGCTCTCTCAGCTGCAGTTTTTTCTGTTGGTTTGTGATGAGCACTTAGCCCTGTCCCGATCCGTCGTGACAGGGCTAAATTTTTGCATGGAAATGTAGAAAATGATTGTCTGGCGTGGCATCGGACGTTAAACAGGCCCGGCTGCTTGCGCCGTTTCGGTTCGTATAGTAGAGTAAATGCCACGCGGACACGCGTGTTTTTTTCTTGCATCGCTATGGCAACGCTCAATCAGCTCGTGCGGCACGGAAGGTCGCGCCCGATTAGGAAGGTAAAGACTCCGGCGCTCGGCCGTGGGTTTAATACGCTTAAGAATCGCCCTACATTTTACTCGGCACCATTCAAGCGCGGGGTGTGCGTCAAGGTGACGACGACGAATCCGCGCAAGCCGAACTCGGCGGTTAGGAAGATCGCGCGCGTGCGGCTCACGAACGGCCAGGAGATTACCGCCTATATCCCCGGCATCGGGCACAAGCTCCAGGAGCACTCGGTGGTGGTGGTGCGCGGCGGACGCGTGAAAGACATCAACGTGCGCTATACGATCGTGCGCGGCGTGCTTGATAGCGAGGCGGTCGAGACCCGCAGGCAGGGGAGGAGCAGGTATGGGGCGAAAAGACCGAAATAAGTTAAATTCGAATATCGAAGCACGAACGTGACGAAATCCGAAATTCGAATATCGAAATTCGAAACAATATCGAAATCTAAATGTTCCAATGTTCAAAACACGGTCGTCGTGTTTTCTGGCATTTGGATTTTGGTCATTCGAATTTGTTTCGGATTTCGATCTTCTGGTTTCTGATTTAAAATATGAGACGCAAACTCAAAAAGAAACATGCGCTGGTGCCCGACCTTGAGTATAAATCGGAGAAGGTAGCGAAGCTCATCAACGTGGTGATGGAGTGCGGGAAGAAAAATACCGCGCGGCGGGTTGTCTATGACGCCTTCGCGCGCATGAAAGAGCGCGGCAAGGCTGAGAACCCCCTGGAGGCATTTGAGACTGCGGTGCGCAATGTGGGACCGACGGTTGAGGTGCGCTCGCGCCGTGTCGGCGGCGCGAACTATCAGGTACCGCGCGAGGTGCGGCCGAATCGTCGGCTGCAGCTCGCGCTCCGCTGGATTGTGCAGGCAGCGCGTTCCGGTAAAGGCCGCCCCATGTCGGAGAAGCTCGCGGATGAACTCCTCGCTGCCTCGCGCAATGAAGGCGAGGCCGCAAAGAAGCGCGAGAACGTGCACCGAATGGCCGAGGCGAACAAGGCATTTGCGCATTTCTCGTGGTAGCATGAGCCCATGCTCTTCAACCGCACCGCGCTCGGCTTTATCGTGGGTTTTAGCGCTGTCATCGCGCTGAGTTTCGCTTTGATGGTGTTTGCCGGAAGACAGGCAGCAGATAAAGAAACGGCCGCACGTGCCGCATCCGAACTCGAAAGCAGACGTTGACATTTATTCGCGGCTCGTGTAGGGTCTTTATCATAAGATAGAGGCCGAAGAAGCAGATAGGCCGCAGCGCGCCGTGCTCGGCGCGAAATTTTCAATTTTCAATTTTCAATTTTCAATCAATGGCCAATGTTCCAATTTCCAAACACGACGTCGCCGTCCGTCGTTTGAAAATTGCCTCATTGAAAATGTATTGAAAATTGAAAATTGGAAATTGAAAATTCCCGCTGTGTCGAGCTCAGCGAGATGCAGTCATAAATTCTGCGGAGGCACAGGCATCGCGGATTTTTTGCGTGCCCGTACCGATCGGCCCGTGCGGTCGATTTATTTTTTGTCTTGTAGCGTTTGATATGGTTTTGACGCGAGAAAAGAAACAGCGCATTGTAAGCGAGCTTGATGGGATACTCACAAGCGCCACGGCGCTCGTGTTCGTGAGGTTCCATGGTCTCTCGCTCGCAGATACGACTTCAATGCGGCGGACGCTGCGTGAGAAGGGTGTCGGCTTTCACGTTGCGAAAAAGACGCTGATGCACCGCGCACTTCGCGGACGTGAAGTTCACGGCGTATCCCCCGAGCTTCCCGGGGAGGTTGCCATCGCGTATGCCGAGGACGCACTGGCATCCGCGCGGGAGGTGCACGCTTTCTCTAGGAAGTTCAAGGACGCGCTTACGATCCTCGGCGGCGTGTTCGAAGGGCGATACATCGATCGTGCGGCGGCGCTTGAACTTGCGACAATTCCATCTCGAGAAACGCTGATCGCGCAGGTCGTACAGCTCATCAATTCACCGCTCTCGCGGCTTGCGGTCGTGGTTGATCAGATAGCAAAGAGTAGAGAATAAATTTATCAGCAGTACTTTTTACCGCTCTATAAAATTTATTAGAGATCAGTACATAAACAGGCGTAAGAATTTTCAATTTTCAATCAATGACCAATGTTCTAATTTCAAACACGACCACGACGTCCGTCGTTTGAAAATTGTCTCATTGAAAATGTATTGAAAATTGAAAATTGAAAATTGAAAATTTGAATGCTGCATTATTATGCCAGAAGAACAAAATACAACAGAAGTCCCTGTGAAATTCCAGGGGTTCGTCGATCAAATAAAAGGCCTGTCCGTCCTCGAGCTTCACGAACTCGTGAAGACGCTCGAAGGGGTTTTCGGCGTCTCCGCTGCGGCAGTAGCTGTCGCGGCTTCGGGTGCCGGATCTCTCGAGGGCGAGGCAGTCGAACAAAAGAGCATCTTTACGGTTGAGCTCACGGAGGCGGGTGGCCAGAAGATCGCTGTGATCAAAGCGGTGAAGGAGGCACTCGGCCTTGGTCTCAAGGAGGCGAAAGACTTGGTGGAGGGAGCGCCTTCCGAGCTTAAGAAAGACGTGAAGAAAGAAGATGCGGAGAAACTGAAGGCAAAGATTGAAGCTGCGGGGGCGAAAGTAACTTTAAAGTAGTGCCGTGTCTTGTTTGTTGGCGACGATAATAGTTCATGGATAGTCTTAAGTGTTGTCGGATATCAGGTGACACGAGACGTACTGCGCGTGCTCGGCCTTGAGCAAACACACGATTGGGGCTACAATTGTCCGATGGATGTATTTGCAAAACTTTTCGGCAGCGCGGCGAAGGTGCGCATACTGCGCCTTTTTCTTCTCAACCCTTCGGGAGTGTTCGATATGGCGGCAATTGCGGAGCGCACGAAAGTGCCGCCTTTGACCGCGCGCCGTGAGATTAGTACCCTCGAGAGTATTGGTTTTCTGCGGAGCCGAACGTATGCTGAAGCGCGCCGGGCCGAGAGTCGCGGCTCCCACGCGAGACGCCGCATGCGTGGCTGGATACTCGATGAGCGCTTCCCGCACCGCCCGGCGCTTGAGGCGCTTTTCCTCGGCATGGTGCCGCTCGCGCGGGAGGAAATCGTCCGCCGATTGAGCCGCGCCGGACGGCTTAAGCTCATCGTCACGGCGGGCGTGTTTCTCCAGGACCACGACAGCAGGCTCGATCTCCTCGTCGTGGGGGATGGACTCAGGGGCGGGATGCTCGAGAGCGCCATACATTTTCTTGAGGCGGATATCGGACGCGAGCTTCGGTACGCGTCGTTTAATACGTCGCAATTCAAGTATCGGCTCGGAATGTACGATCGTCTCGTGCGCGACCTCTTGGACTACCCGCATGAAATAGTGCTCGACCGTCTTGGGCTTGCCGACAAGCGTAGTTGATGCAAGCTGGCGCAATTCCGAATTTCTAATCTCTAATTTCGGATTCATGGAAATCGGAAATCAGGAGTTAGCCGCTCGAAATTGCGCTCGCTTTATCCACAGGGAGGATTCGCTATTTGACATACCCCTTATGGTATTATGAATCTGATTAATCAATAGGTCACATTATTCATCTTTATTTATTAGACCTCTTCGGAAATTCCTTTCTGCTGCAATTTCTGATTTCTGGCTGCGACTTCGGAAAGTATCGCAAAATGATTCTCGTCGTACAACAAGTACGCCGTCGAATCATTTCGCTCACTTTCCTCGTCTCGCTCAAAAATCAGAAATTTCGCCACGAAAGGAATTTCCGAAGAGGTCTATTCCAATCAAATTTATGATACTCGAATCGTGGAGTACGGTACTGACCCGCTCTTTTCAGGATCTCTCGAGCGGGGTTATTAAGTTCTTGCCGGTGCTCGTTGTGGCGCTGGTTGTCTTTATCGTCGGCTGGGTGGTCGGTGTTGTTTTGGGCAAGGCCGTTGCCCAGCTCGTTCGGGCGCTGAAGGTTGATAATGCGCTTCGGAGCGCGGGGGTCGAGGAGGGTCTGCGGCGCGCCGGGTTTGCGCTTGATTCAGGCGCGTTCGTTGGCGGACTCGTCAAGTGGTTTTTGATTATCGTCTTTTTGGTCGCCGCGCTTGATGTTTTGGGGCTTACCCAGGTGAACGCGTTTCTCCAGCAGGTCGTGCTGCTCTATCTGCCGCAGGTGATTATCGCGGTGCTGATCCTTCTCGTCGCAGCGGTGATAGCTGAGGCCATGCAGAACGTGGTCGTTGGTGCGGCGAAGGCTGCGAGCGTGACCCACGCACATTTTCTCGGGAGCGTCACGCGCTGGGCAATCTGGGTGTTTGCGATCCTCACCGCGCTCTTTCAGCTCGGCGTCGCGCAGCCGTTCGTGCAGACGCTCTTTACCGGAGTGGTGATCGCGCTCTCACTTGCGGTCGGACTCTCTTTCGGCCTCGGCGGCCAGCAAGCGGCGTCAGAGTATATCGACAAACTCCGCAAAGATTTTTCGCACAAGCGAATGGATGGAGAGTAGAAGGTGAAGAGTGGAAAGCAGAAGACTCCCCTTGCGTTCGGCATACGCATGGTGTATTTTGATGTGTACATTTTGCATTAGACTTCTTGCATAACCCGTTTCGTGGCGAGATTTTTGATTTTTGAGCGAGACGAGGAAGACAAGCAAAATGGTTCGACGGCGTTACTCGGTTGTACGGCGAGAACCATTTTGTGAAGTCTGACGAAGTCGCAGCCAAAAATCAAAAATCGCAGCAGGAGCGGGTTATGCAAGATGTCTATACGTTCGATCATGCAAACATTCCTCGCAAAACTCAAACTCATCATTAACGACGCGACGCTCCGGCGCCGGATCATCTTCACGCTCGCGATGCTCGCGTTGTTCCGACTGTTCGCAATCATCCCGATCCCGGGCATTGACTCGATCGCGCTCGAGCGTTTCTTCTCGCAGAATCAGTTTTTTGGCCTCATCAACATCTTCACCGGCGGCGGTCTCGACAACCTCTCGATCGTGATGCTCGGCGTCGGCCCCTACATCACCGCCTCGATCATCATGCAGCTTCTCACCATGATGTCGCCGCGCTTGAAGGCCCTCTACCACGAGGAGGGTGAGGCCGGGAGGCGGCGCTTCAGCCAGTACTCGCGGCTCATCACGGTGCCGCTCGCGCTCCTCCAGGGCTTCGGCTTCCTCATCCTCCTTGAGCGCCAGGGCGTTGTCACAGCGCTCGGCACGTTCGAGCTCATCTCAAACGTGATCCTGATTGCCGCGGGCTCGATGCTCCTCATGTGGATCGGAGAGCTTATTACCGAGTTCGGGATCGGAAACGGCGTCTCGCTTATCATCTTTGCCGGTATCATCTCGCGGATCCCCGCAGTCGGCTCACAGCTGATCTTCACCTTCGAGCCATCACAGCTGCCGCTCTATGCGGGGTCGCTCGTTGCGGCGCTCGCGATCATCGCAGGCATCATCGCGGTGACCGAGGCTGAGCGGCCGGTGCCGATTACCTATGCGAAAAGAGTGCGCGGCGCGAAAATCTACGGGGGTGTTTCGACGTATCTTCCTCTGCGGCTCAATCAGGCCGGGGTTATCCCGATCATCTTCGCGCTCTCGATCCTCCTCTTCCCGCAGATGATTGCAAACTTCCTCTCGCAGGTGGATCAGCCGCTCGTACAGACGATCTCGCGGTTTATCGTCGATGCGCTTGCGCAGCCGGTGCTCTACGGGGTGATGTACTTCATTCTCGTCTTTCTCTTTACCTTCTTCTACACCGCGATTACCTTCGAGCCGGAGGCGATCGCACAGAACTTACAGAAAGGCGGCGCGTTCATACCGGGGGTGCGGCCCGGGCCGCCGACTGCAGCGCACCTCGGCAAGGTCGTAACGCGGATTACTCTCGTCGGCGCGCTTTTTCTCGGCGTCGTTGCGGTGCTCCCTCTTCTGATGCGGGCTATAACGGGCATCGCTTCTCTTGCGATCGGCGGGACCGCCGTCATCATCGTCGTGCAGGTCGTCCTCGACCTCGCCCGAAAACTCGACGCGCAGATCGCGATGCGGGAGTACTAATGCTCGGTGCTAAAAAAGTGGACATCGAAAGTGGACAAAAAGTGGACATCCGATGTCCCACATGACGATGTCCCACATGAGTCCCACATGAAAAACAGCCCAACGCGGTGGTTGGGCTGTTGACTTTTGTGGAAGGGAAAGAACATCAGGGGCAGGGTGCGGTTTCGCTCAACTGTGTAAGGAACTCGCGGGCTTGTTGAACACGGCTTTGGTTTGTGGATTTACCGACCATTTCTGGAGCGTGTGTTGACTTTCTCGGGTCGTCTACCTCATCCGCGACCTGTAGAAGCAGCGCCACTAAGTATACTTCAGGCTCTTCTTTTGCTTTTTGCCTGAATTTCGCTGAGTGGCGGGCATGAACTCTCTCCATCAAATCCTGCAATACCTCTCGAGATATTTCCATTGCATTTCCCTTTATGCGCTCTCCGTAGTTTCTGATCGCGTCTCTTTAACAATGTTGAGGTTCATGTTAAAGAAGTTTGCTGTCCAAATTTCAACCTCTCTGCTTTTCGTCGCGATCACATTCTCCCAGAATTTCCGTATGAGGAAACAAAAGACGAACATGCCGGTGTCGTCAACCCATTTCTCCACCTCCTTGGTGATGAATTCGTAATGATTGTCAACGAACGCTTTTTTGTGCCTCGGCCATGAGCCATGTACTCTCAAAAACCGCTGCAGCTCTCCCCGCCGCCATGGATACACATGATCGAGCCGTCCGTGTTCCGCCATGACCCAGCGAATGATCGCCTGCAACACATCATAACATCCAGACGCTTTCGCTTCTGTCTCGCGTGCGCTTTCCATGCGGAAGATGAGCTTCAGGATCTGTGTCCGCTCGTCATCTATTCGTTCAAGGATAGGTAGGTGCTTTTTTTCGGGCGTCTCGTTCAAATATACCCCATCTACTTCGTACATAGACCACCCCTTGAAGTGTGACTCGTACACGTCAATCCGCTGCCTGGCCTCTTCCACCGAAAAAGTCACTCGTCTCGGCGGTCGTGTGCGTTCATAGTGCCTCGGGTCAAAAAGCTGCGGGTATTCGCGCATCTCCTCCATGATGGCTTCGGTCCTATCCGGATGGCTTATATATGCCTTTACAAGATCCTCATCCAACCCTTCCTTCAGCGCAGCATAAATTTCGCTCTGGTATATGACCCGTTTCGGCAAATGCAGCTCTGCCAGAATTGCCCGGCGGCTGCGAGTGAATACATACGGCGATATGATGACTTCTGCCATTCGCTACCTCCCCTGATTTTTAACAACGAACATCTTCCTCGGACTCATCCCACGCTGCTTTATATCTATGGAAATGTCAAGCTCCGCGGGACTGGCCGATGTGTTGGTCATAAGGATGTCTAACATTATAGCTGGCCGTGTCAGTCATCCGATGTCACACACAGCAGTTGTGTGTCATCGGACGTCGGACATTGCAGCGTTGACAACCACGGCGCGAGCCGTAGACTGAAAACATAAAAAAGTTCTACATCTCTCTCGCCACCCTCTGTATTTTGTCGGCGGTGTTTGGTATTTGGACAGCGAGCCGCGCGGGTAGCGAAGAGATCAGTGCATGCGTCGGCACCTCTGGCCTCATGCGCTCTCTCGCGAGCGGCGAGTGCCGTCGCGGAGAAACGGGATTTAAATAGCCGAGGAGGTAGCCGAGGAGGGTCAGACCCTCCTCGGTTTGCAGAGCCATCGGTTTACATACTATGTGGTAGGATAATGCTAATGCCGCGACAGACGAGACAGTTTGAAGAGGGCGGGATTTACCATGTCCTCAATAGAGGAGTTGAAAAGAGAAAAATATTTTCCAAGACGCAAGATTACCACCGCTTTATACTTGGACTTGAATTTTTCAACTCATCCGATACTACCGACCTGTGGCATCTTCTTGCCCGAGGAGGGTCTGACCCTCCTCGGGCAAGAGTACAGTCGGTGGGCGAGAGGCTTGCGTCGCAGCGCACGAAGCAAAAATGGCATCTCGTCGATCTCCTTGCTTTTGTGCTTATGCCAAACCACTTTCATCTTATACTGCGCGAGATTCACGAAGGGGGTATTTCTGCGTTTATGAAAAAGCTGGGTGGATACGCCATGTATTTTAATAAACAATATCATCGCGTCGGTCCGCTTTTTCAGTCGCGCTATAAGGCGGTACCGATAAAAAGTGACGCACAACTTTCAGTGATTTATACCTACGTGCATACTAATCCGGTAGAGATCATTGAGCCGCTGTGGAAGAAGGAGAACAAGGTGTTTCATCTCGACAAAGCGCTCGCGTACCTCAATGAATATCCTTGGACGAGTTATCATGACTATGTGGGGAGGCCACAGTTTCCTTTTGTTACCCAGCGTGATTATTTGTCCGATTACTTTGGGAGCGCACAGGCGTGTCAGAGGGAAGTAGAGGAGTGGGTAGAGCACAAAGCGGCGATGGCTGACTTTGATCGGCGCGAGTTTGAGTAAGGCAGCAGAGGAGGGTCAGACCCTCCTCGCGCCATATTGTTAGTGGGTTTGCTGCATAATCACGCCATGCGGAAAAAAATGTTTGTCAGCGTTGCGTGCGGCGATGTTCTTCGGCAGAGTGGTAGTATAAAAAAATGAAAAGGCCCCATCTTATTTTTCTCGGCGCGCTCGCGATAGTGTTCGCGGCAGCGAATATGTAGACGTTCATTTTTCTCCATTTCCCTTGCGAGTTTGTGTATTCTGGCGGCAGTGTTTGAAGGTGTCATCGAGATGGGAACAAACTGAAGACGTTGATGAGGTGGATAAGTGAAAAGCCCGCACAGCATCGTGCCGTGCGGGCATGTAATTCCTTACGGGATCACCTTCGTATGTGTCGCCACAATCTCTCAATGAATGATGGCGAGGGAAGGCGTATCAGCATCGCCTCAGAAGTCGGGATTAATTCGTATTCATCGTGTATTCGATCCTGTCGTTCTCGGGAGGAGCGGATGACGCGCCAGTCGTATTCGTATCTCCGTTGTTCGCCTACAAGATATCGGCTCAGTCGGGTAAAAGCAGCCATTTGAGCGATACCAAGCAGTATCACGGGTATCATCGCATCTCGAATCTCGACCGACGATTTTTGAAACGAATACATGAGAAATCCGACTACAAAAAGAGTTAAAACGGCATAGGTGAGTTGCGCCGCAAAAGCAAGTACGCCTCCTCGCGCACCTCGTCGGTTGAAGCGGTGCCATTTAAGACGCCTGTCGGGATCGCGGGATTCCCAAAACACCGCGATGTACCCACCGATACGAAGTGCTTGGCTTAGACTGTTGAGGTAAACCAAGCTGGACACTGCGAGGACCGCAAAGAGAAACAGAGCGAACACAGCGTGACTGACTTGAGGAGATTCTGATCCGCCTTGATACCACGCAAGCGCTACAAAAATGAACACGCTTGTTACGTACAGTATATATCTCCCGTGCGCAAGGAGTTCCCGTAATTCGTCACGCAAGGAAATAAACTCTTCAAACCTGTTCGAATCAACTTGTCGCATACGCCCTTCTCCATGGTATGATGAGAAATGAATTGAGGGTGGTTTTTTTAACCACCCTCCAATTTCTCTACTCGTAATCTCCGCGCATCACTCGGTGCACTAGCCGAAGTAAGCATCCGTGTATGGCACCCAAGAGCCAAACCATCCACACGCCAGCTGTATCGTTGGGAACATAGATGAGGTAATACCCCACCATACCGAGGGACACAAGGATCAATGCAGGAATCCCAAACAGGAGTACTTTGTCCATAATCTGATGGCGCACTTCGGGAGATAAACGCACATTTTTCTCCTTCTCATTCTAAATGCGTTCGACAACGTAAATGTACTACCAAGCCCGGCTTTACAGTGCATGTTTATAGGCAAAAAGTCAAGTTTCCCGTTTTTTATGCGGGCTTGAACGATGTTCGAACTACCGGGAAAGCGGGGGAGGGGGGGGTCTTATAGAGATTAGACTTCTTCGGAAACCCCTTTCGTGGCGAAATTTTTGATTTTTGAGCGAGACGAGGAAAGCGAGCAAAGTGACTCGACGGCGTACTTGTTGTACGATGAGAGTCATTTTGCGAAGCTTGACAAAGTCGCAGCCAAAAATCAAAAATTGCAGCAGAAGGGAGTTTCCGAAGAAGTCTATTGGTTGACAACCACGGCGCGACCCGTAGGATGAAATCATGAAAAAGTTCTACATCTCTCTCGCCACGCTCTGTATTTTGTCTGCGGTGTTTGGCATTTGGACACTCAGCCGCGCAGGGGGCGAAGAGATCAGTGCATGCGTCGGCCCCTCCGGCCTCATGCGCTGGCTCGCGAGCGGCGAGTGCCGCCGCGGCGAGACCGAGCTCAATTGGAACGTGCAGGGGCCGCAAGGTTTACAAGGCGAGCGTGGACCGGCAGGGTCACAACTCCATTTGTTTGACGCAAGCGGGCAAGATCTCGGGGTACTTCTCGATATAGATAACGACATTCGCGAAAATGGGACTGGTTTTCGTACTGATTTTCCGTCTTTAGACGCCGTGTTCGATTTTCAGTCATCTGTAAACCCGCCTTCATTTATTGTCTCTTCGAACTTATTGCCTCGCGGTTTGGTTTTTAGTGAATCAGATTGCTCAGGGATGCCATTTGTCGTTGAGCGACCGCTCCATGACTACACGGTAACCGAGTTTGACGGCTCGTATTATATGACCGGAGGCGTAGACAGCGATCCGGGCACCGCAATGTCATACTTTGACAACACTGGCCGCGTTTGCATGAACATTCTACCGGAAGCGACCTCGACCTTTCCGCTTGTAAAAATAGTCCTTCCTTTTACTCTGCCCCTTGCGTACCCTCCTATGATTGATTAAAAATAGGTAAGGACACCGTCTGAAAAAATTTGTTCACTTGCCCGCGAATGTTAGACATCGGATGTCTAACATTTCACGAAATTCGAAATCCGAAGCACGAAATACGAAACAAATCAGAATGACCAAAATATAAATACTCGAAACACGACGGCCGTATTTTGAACATTAGGACATTTGGATTTTGATATTGTTTCGGATTTCGATATTCGTGCTTCGGATTTAGGTTTTCTTTATGCTTTCTTTTCTCCGCAGACATTTGATTCTTTCGCTCGGCGCGCTCGCGCTGTTTGCTTTTATTTTTAGCGAAGCTGTGTTTGCGCTTCCGGTGCGGCTCCTCACCTGGGAGCCGGAGCGGCTTGCGCCGAGCTCGATTGCGCCGGGGGAGGAGGTGACTTACACAGCAATTTTTACGCCGACGCTTCCGGTGCCGAAAGTGGAGAGTCTCACCGCCTCGCTCACGGGTCCGGCGGCGGACTTCCTAACCTCGCTCACGGTTGATTTGCCGACGGAGACAGGGAACACGCTTCGCGGCGGGACGAGTGTTCCGGTGCGGCTCGCGGTGCGCGTTCCTCTCGGCGCTGTCGTTGGGAGCTACCCGGGTACACTCACCCTGCGCTACGGCGAGGATGGTCTGCCGCTCCTTTTTGCGCCCGACCTTGCGGTGGAGCTCACGGTGTCGACCGTTCCCGTCCCGCCTGACCCGGGTAAAGCAGGGAAGGAGACGATCGCGGGGATTGACGTGAACACAAACGGCGTCCGCGACGATGTCGAGCGCTTCATCGTCTTCTCCTATAACGACATCACTCCAGAGCACGAGAATACAAGGAACGCGCTGTTCCAATATGCAGGGGCGGCGCAGGAGGGGCTGATGAACGCCGCAGACAAAGTGCAGGCGAGAGCGGAAGGGGAAGAGTTGGATCAAGCGCAGAATTGTCTTTGGGCAGTACGCGGCACCGAGGAGGGCAACACCGCTAGTTCGATACTGACAGCACAAATGTTCAACACAGTTGCTCGGACACGACAGTGGAGCATGTTTAATCAACAACTGAGCGGTCTCGTTTCTGTGTTAGAAACGAATGAAGAAATTTTACGAGGCGACTGCTCCTTTGAGATTCAGTAGTTTTGGCTTTATGACGGCGAAATTGTTTCCCATCGTCGTTGCGCTGCTTCTTGTTTTCGGCTATGCACAGTCAGCGCACGCTTCCGCGTGCGCTGAACCGACAATGTCAATCTTTTTCGTAAACGGGATTGGCAACACTCGTGAGGAAGCGCGGCAATCTACGAAGGTTCTGGCAGACCATCTTTACACACATGCCGAAGTCACGCCGGAGTGCGTTCAAGTGGGTCTCGCCTACAATCACAACGAACCCCTTTTTCTCGACTGGGTTGAGGCGTGGGAGCAGAAGATGGCGGAGGTGGACGACTTTATGGTCACGTTTTGGCTCTTCCTCGGTAGAGTCGCTGGCGCATCGGACGTGTTCCTCGCGACACTCTATAACGCCGTCACCCTTATTGACCCGCCAGCATACCTCATCGACGCCGATCTTGATGAGCACCTCGCCGCCTATCGCAGCGAAATCACCGTAGGCCGCAAAGTGATCGCTGTCCCACACTCTCAAGGAAACTTTTATGCGAACGAAGCATGGGAAAAGCTTACCCCAGAAGAGCGCGCGTCTTTCCACATCGTCGCTGCCGCAACTCCGTCGGTGAGCGTGGCAGATGGCGGCCCCTACACGACGCTCGATGAAGACAAGCTGATCGCCGCCATTCCGCTCTCACTTCCCTCAAACCTCACGAACGGCTCCGACTTCTCCTGCGAGGACGACTGGAAGTGCCATGGGTTCAAGGAGACGTATCTCAAGGCGAGTGCGGCGAGCGAAGACAAAATCGTCGAGGACATTCTCGCTTTGCTCATCGTCCCCCCTCCGCCTTCGCCCGAGGAGTTCGCGGAGCTTCGCGGCACCGTGACCTACCAAATCAGACCTGATGATCCGATTATCCCCGCAGTCGGCGCGTCGTCCACCCTGCTTGCGGCGCCGGTCGGCGTTCGTGTTTACCAATACGCGACGACCAGCGTTGATGCGGACGGCCACTATAGCTACCAGAATCTTCCTCTGGGACGCTACGTCCTTCGTTTAGAGCATCCCACGATCAGCCTGAACTTTATTTTTTTCCTCGGTATGATTATTGATCAGCCGAAGACCTACATTCAGGATATACACTGGGGGCCGCTGCCGCCAGAGGCATGGGATTGTCTACCGCTGTGTGCGGAGTGACAAAACATTAACGACGCTTTACAGCGAGTACGCTTTGTTTCGTAACTGTATTTTTGATGAGTTATGCGTTGACAGAGAAGAGCGCACGTCCGTAGTATGAACATTACGAGTGACGAGGTAACAGTTACCTGTTACTAAAATTGCATCTCGCGGGGGAAACCGGGGTGCATAGCAGACGAATGCTATGCAGACCAGTTTTTCTCGCGATTTTCTTTTGGGCGCACAGGGAGTGGAGGTGAAAAACAAACCCGTCACGCGGTTCTTTGCCGCGTGACGGGTTTGTTTTTTGAGCCCACACGTTGGCGCGTCTCGGTATTCATAAAATGTAAGCGAGACGCGCCAACGTGTGGGCTCCGGGAGACAACATGGAGTTTTGCGACGTCATGTTGTCTCTGCCGAGGAGCTCACACAGGTCGATACCGGAGGTTTCTTCCGTTTACCATATGGGACGGAGGAAATAGATGTTCCGGCTTTATTGTTTTAACACGTAATTTCTCTATGATCAAGAAATTTGGAGTATTCCTTCTCGCACTCGCGGTCGTAGCGGTCGCAGCGCCGGTTCCCGGCGCGGATGCCGCAACCCTCTCGAGGCAGATCCACGTCACGAACGTGAACTCTGCCTGGGTGGGTACCGGACTCTACGTCTCTGCCAACAGTGGCTCTAATTCAGCCATGGGCGGTGACGGCGGTGAGGCAGGTGACAGCGGGGAGAGCGGCAACTACGGCGGTGATGCAGGTAACGGCGGTGAGGGCGGCGACGCAGGCAGTGGCGGCACAGGCGGCGATGCGAACGGCGATGGTGATGGTGACTGGGGTGGCGACGGTGGCATGGGCGGCACAGGCGGCGACGGCGCCGAAGGCGGTGACGGTGGCGATACCGGGGACACCGGCAATGGTGGGATGGGCGGCATGGGCGGTGACGGCGGTTCGGTGACGACAGGAGACGCTTCAGCCGATGTGACCGTGCTCAACGATGTGAACTTCAACGACACCGACATCACCGACGAGTGCGGTTGCGATGACCCATCGTTCGAGGAGGACGCGAGCTCTTCATGGGAGATGCGCGAAGATGACGACCGTCACTGGGAGGCGGCATCCGAGAGTTATTCCACACACGCCGTTGAGGAAGAAAACATTATTGACGTTACGAACGTCAACGGTGCAGAGGTGGGGACTGAGGGTGCTGTGTATGCCGATACCGGTTACAACGACGTTGATGGCGGTGAAGGTGGAGAAGGCGGGGAGACGGGTAACAGCGGCGACTCAGCAGGCGAGGGTGGTAACGGTGGCGAGGGTGGCGAGGCAGGCAGCGGTGGCGATGGCGGCGATGCGAATGACGTAGGCGCTGAGGACACCGGCGGCAATGGCGGTGATGCCGGCCAGGGTGGCATGGGTGCCGAGGGTGGCAATGGTGGCGACACTGGAGACTCGGGCGCTGGCGGCGCCGGTGGCAATGGCGCCATGGGCGGCTCTGTCACCACGGGCAACTCGGGCATTTTCGCAGCAGTCGTTAATCTCGTGAACCAGAACATCACCCGCATCACACGCAAATAGTGTTGACGCAAGGGTGAAGTTTAAAGTCCTCGACTCGACGACTCTCGTCGGCTCGTAGGCGAAGGCGCGGAGCTTGTGACTCCCGCCTTCCACAGCCCTTTTTGAAAAAGGGCTGTGGAAGGCGAATGCAAAATGGAAAAATCAAAAATTAAAATGCCAATGCAAAATACAAAATTGTCTCTGACGATTCTCGGTATTTTTGGATTGGCGTTCGTGTCAGATGTTGCCGATGCGAAAAGTGTATCCGTTCAAAACATAATCTCGGTTTTTTCTTCAAGCGGCGGGAATGTGGCACGGGAGGGCGAGATCGTGGAGGGAAAAGCGGAGAGCGAGGTCTTTGTCGAGACACGGGTCAACGGCGCGGTTGTCGAGAGCTACGATTCGAGAAAAGTCGTTGAGGAGAGTGCGGTGGTAGCAGACCTACACACGCAGCAGTTTAACGATTCGTTCGAGAGTGAGGATGGCTCGGTAGAGACGCATGTGTCGCTAGAAAATAGTGTTGGATATCCGAAAAGTGCGGGGCATCGGATGTCCCGCAGTACCGTGGAACAGCCGATGTCCACTGTTTCGAGCTCGACGAATGCCACCGCGACGGCAGAAGCGCAGATTGCCGCAACGAGAACCGCGGCAGCCACATCGTCCGCAGCAACCACCTCGCTCTTTGCCGCCGGAGCGAGTAATGAGGAATCAGCGGCGCAGAGGTCATTATTCAAAAGAGCGTTCAAGTTTATAGCGTATGTCTTTTCTTTCAAGTGGATTTTTTAATACGGCGTTCGTGCGGCGCGTGCTCGCGGGCGTGATGGTTGTCGCTCTCCTTATGGTGAGCGCGGTACCGCTCTCAGTGATTGCCGAGGACGGAGGCGGGGATGTTGTCGCGACCGAGGCCACTCTAGGTGAGAGAGGGACTGACGGGACAGATGGCACCGACGGCGCGGACGGTCGCGATCGCGGCGAGCGTGGGACGCGAGATGGTAGCGATGGAGAAGACGGCGGCACGGGCGAGGGCGGCGAGGATGGGAGCGGGGATGAGAGTGGCACGGAAGGCACATCCCCTGGAGACGGGACGAGCGGCGAGGATGGCACGGGTACCGAGGAGACTCCAGACGGCGCGGACGGGACTTCTTCAAGCGACACGGGCAACCAGAGCACGAGCGGCGAAGGGGACACGAGCATCACGACTGGTGCTGCCACGGCCGTGACTGACGTAACGACCAAAGGGAACGTGAATAGCACCGACACAGAGGCTCTAAGCGAGGACGGAAGCGGCAACATTGATGGGAGCGGGAGCGCAAACGGTGGCGGTGGAGGCACCACAGATTCCGGGTCCGAGACCCCACCTGCTGCTGATGATGCTGCTGATGATGCTGATGCGCACACGCGCGACGACCGCCGCGACAGCAAAGTGCTCGATAAACGGCCACGTGACAGTGCGACAACGACATCGCTTGAGACCATCATCGAGTCTGAAAACGATATCACCGTTGCAAACGAGAATGAGACTCTGGCGTCGAGCGGCTTAAACAGCGCGGGTGGAAGCGGCTCGGTCAGCGTCACGACCGGCACGTCAACCGCATTTGCAAATATACTCAACGCGGTGAACGTGAACCTGGTGAACTCAAGCGGCCTCATGCTTTTCTTCAACAGTCTTTTCGGCTCGCTCGGCACGCTTGATCTCCGGACCGCGCTCGGAGGAGATGATGCGCTTATCGGGGGCGGCATTTTTGGCGAGCGAGAACCCTCGATCGGCACGTGCACCTTCAGTGGCTGCGCGGGCGATGTTTCGACGCGGATATACGCCTCGAGCACCGCGCGGATCTTAAACGACATCATCGTACGCTCGATCGCGGGGCAGAATGTGGCAACGACGAGTGGCGAGCTCGCACGCATTGATTCCGGCGATGCGCTCGCCGGAGCGAACGTCGTCAATGTTGCGAACACGAATATCGTCAATTCAAACTATCTCCTGCTTGCCCTCAACGCCTTCGGCGACTGGGCGGGGGACCTCGTATTCCCGAATGGTGATTTTTTCAAACAAATTTTTGGCGGCGGGGCTCGCGGGTCTGGCGACATCGAGGAGGACGAAGAAGGCAGCGAAGCGCACTCACTCGTCGCGAGTACAACGATCGCAAGTACGAACACCGCGGGAGTAGAGAATGAACTCGACGTTGACGCTCGATCGGGCGGGAACGCCGCGACATCGACTCTCGGGAGCGCCGAAATCGAGACCGGCTCCTCGGCCGCGCTGTCTCAGGTGGTGAACCGGCTCAATCAGAACATCATCGGCGGGAATTCGATGCTTGTACTCCTTCAGATACATGGCGACTGGGCGGGTAATCTCTTCAACGTCCCCGAGGGGATTCTCTGGGAGAGGACGCCCGGGGGAGTCGCGATTTGGAATGATCCGAATTATGCGGGAGGAGCGGTGGGAGCGGGTACCAGCGGCTCCAGCGAGGGAGAGGAGGGCAGTCTCGGAGTAATCGAAGACGCTCTCGTGCCGCTCTCGGAGCTCACCGTTTCGCGCGGTGACCGCGAGGCGCGCCGCGCAGCGCGCGACGCCTCGGACGAGGAGCGTCGCGGTACCACGACGACCGAGATTCTTCACCAAAACGTCGCGGAAATCGCCAACAACGTGAAAGTCCTCGCGCTCACCGGAGAGAACCGAGCGCAAAGTGTTGGCGATTCACTCATCACGAGCGGGAACGCGCTTGCCGCGGCGAACATCCTCAACATCGCAAACACGAACGTGATCGGTGCGAACTGGATGCTCGCGCTCGTCAATATCTTCGGCGACTGGAGCGGCAACCTCTCGTTCGGCGAGCCGGACCTCTGGATAGGCACGACTGTTGACGCGCCGCGGAGTCCCCTAGAGGCCGGCGACGAGCTCACGTATCACTTTACGGTCGCAAACCGTGGCGACGCGCGCGCAAGCAACGTGTGGCTCAATGCGCGAGCCACCGGCGATCTCATTGCGTTTGATCGGAGCTTTACCGATTCGCTCGGCGACGCGCATTTCTATCTGGGTACGCTCGCGCCCGGCGATGTGCGGGAGCTCTCGCTCACGGGGCATCTCGATACGCCGCTTCCGTTCGGGAGGCACACGATTGACCATACGTTCGCGATCGCAAGCTACGAGCCGGAGACGAACCGCGCCGACAACACGGAGACACTCTCGCTCTTTGCATTTGGCGGCGAGGCGCCGGCGACGGGTAGCAGTACCGGCAGCGGCGAGAGCGGCAGCGGCGCGGGTTCCGGTTCCGGGGAGAGTGGAAGTGGTGCGGGCAGTGGCGGTTCGGACGTTAGTGCAGGCGGGGGCTCGTCAGACGAGAGTGCAGGCGGCGGTTCAGGCAGTGGCGGTAGTGACGGTGGTATTGGCACAGGCGATACAAACTCCGGCGGGAATACTGGCAGCACAGGGGGCAGCAGCGGCGGCAGTCAAAGCGGCAGCGGGGGCGCCTCTTCAGGTGGTTCTGGAGGAGGGGGTGGCGGCATTTACTATACGCCGCCAGCGGACTTAGAGATAGAAAAGCGCAACGGCGCGACCTCACCGGTTCCCGCCGGAAGCTCGGTGGACTACACCGTAGTGATTCAGAATGACGGCCTCGGCGAGGCGTACCACGCCGTGCTGGTCGATGTTCTGAAAGACAAAGACGGCACGGTGATTCACGAGGAGAGTTGGTCACTTGAGACGATTTATCCAAGCGAGGAGGTGACGGTGAAGTATACGATCGAGTTCAGCCTGAATACCGCTCCCGGAACCTACACGAACAGCGCCTACGTGAAGGCCTACGACGGCCATCCCTCGCTTGATCCATTTTACGGTTCTGCCGCGGATTCTCCGACGGTGACAAGCACGGTTGAGATCAGCAGCGCTTCGGTTTCGTCTGGCTCCTCTGGTACGGGAGGTGGAGGCGCGAACACGACGACGACAAATACAACAAACACGAATTCGACGGGCACAACACCGCCACCCGCGGCACCCGTGCCGCTATCCCAGAACGAGACCGCGAGCTCGACTAGCGCGACCACAAGCAGCACGCCCACCACCACTCCGCGAGCGACCTCCTTCAGAGCGACGGCTATCGCAGCAGCGCCAGCGCCGACGAATCCCATTGCCGCGGCGCTCTCGCCTTTCTCGCCCGCCTTGCTCGGGGCCACCCTCCCTGCGCCAAGTGGCACTCCGGCGTTTGAAGATTTTGAAGATTCAGGTGCCGCCCGCGCGGCGGTGCGAGAGAGCGGTATCGCCCGGGAGCGGATTCTTCCTACACTGTCCTCTACGGGCGCGGAACCAGCAAGCGAGACATCGGGAGCACTCACCTCGCGAGACGAGGGGTCGCTTACACCCCTCTCTGGCCTCGCGCACGCGGCAGCGGCATTTCTCGCGAGTCTCCCCATTCCGGCATCCATATTTTTGCCGATATTTCTCTTGGTCCTTGTGCTTGTTGGCATGCTGCTCTTCACTCGTCCTTCTGGCGCCCGGGCATAGGCCCATGGCTCGTCATGGCGCACGGCGTATTAGACCTCTTGCATAACCCGCTCCTGCTGCGATTTTTGATTTTTGGCTGCGACTTCGTCGGACTTCGCAAAATGGTTCTCGCCGTACAACAAGTACGCCGTCGAACCATTTTGCTTGTCTTCCTCGTCTCGCTCAAAAATCAAAAATCTCGCCACGAAACGGGTTATGTAAGAGGTCTATTGACAGCGCGTTTTGTATTGCTACACTATGGTTATTATGGCAGACGAAAGGGACAAGCGGAATTTTGAAAGACGAGAGGGCGCAGTGCGGCCGCCGTTTGAGAGTGGGCCGCGAAACATCTCCTACCAACCATCATCGAATCAGTCTATGCCCATGGAACCAAAAAATAATCCGACGACAAAAGTAATCGTTATTTTCGTGCTAGGATTTGTGGCAGGTTTTGCCGTCTCGCAAACTTTCCTTACCGAGCCACCGGGCGGCAGCGCGACGAACGATCGTACCCGCGAGCTAACTTCAGGAGTTGACAAGAGTCCGCTCGAGAGCGACACGCGTGGCTTGCCGGCGCCGGACGGCGTCGCCACAGAAGAGAATGATACAGTAGAGCCGAGCGGCGAGATCGTCTCTGGTCCGAGCGCGATCACGATTGAGAGTCAGCCAGCAGGTGAAACGGTCGCAATCAAGCGATTGGTGCTCGGCGAGCGGGGTTGGGTCGTGATCCACGAAGACGAGCGGGGGAGACCGGGACGGATTCTCGGTGCGGGCCGCTTTCTGGCTGGCGTACACGCAGATGTACCCGTCGAGCTCTTGCGGAGCACGGAATCCGGCGGCGTTTACTATGGCATGATTCACACTGACGATGGTGATGATTTGTTCGACGCAAAGCTGGACGCGCATCTCCCCGACGAGACCGGCAGTCCGATCATGGTGCGGTTCAGCGCGTTGTAAGGAGCGTGTATTTTGTAGCGTGTATTTTGTATTGCGAAAATGCGAGATACAACATACACCATACAGATGTAAACCCCCGAGATGACTCGGGATTTTTTTATGAAAAATCACCGGAATAAAAACTCACGCCGCGCATCGTTCGTATACCTTGACTACGCGGCCACGACGCCAGTTGACACAGAGGTCTTAAAAAAGATGGCACCCTATTTTGCGGCACGGTTCGCAAACCCCGCGTCACTCCACGCGCCCGGACGCGAGGCGAAAGTTGCGCTCGAGCAGGCGCGCAGCTCGCTTGCGCTGATCCTCGGCGCCGAACCGCACGAGATTGTGTTTACGAGCTCTGCCACCGAGAGCAACAATCTTGCGCTGAAGGGGGTCGCCCGTGCGTACCGCGAGCACGGCAAGCACATCGTCGTCTCGGCGATTGAGCATGCATGCGTGCTCGAAGCTGCCCGCGCGCTTGAGCGTGAAGGGTTTGCGCTCACCGTTGTACCTGTGGACCGGAGCGGGCGCGTGAGCGCGGAAGCAGTTGCTGCTGTGGTTCGCTCCGATACTATTCTCGTCTCAGTGATGCACGCGAACAACGAAATCGGCACCATGCAGCCGATTAAAGAGATAGCGAGACTGGTGCAAAAGGAGAGAGCGAGGCGAGAGCCAGCTGCACTGGATAGACAGTCACGAACGACGAGGGATCGGTCACTCGTAACTCGTAACTGGCTTACGCCGCCGTTTTTTCATTCTGACGCGGTGCAGACTTTCGGACGGTTACCGGTTCGCGTGCGCGAGCTCGGTGTTGATCTTCTCACCTGCTCCTCGCACAAAATTTACGGGCCAAAAGGCGCGGCACTCCTCTATGTGCGGGGTGGTATTAAGATCGAGCCGCTCCTCCACGGAGGGGGACACGAAGACGGTAGGCGCTCGTCAACAGTAAATGTTCCCGCTATCGTTGGCTTTGCCGAGGCGGCCGCTATCGCCGAGCGCGCACGGGAGCGGGAGAGTCGTCGAGTTCTCGAGCTCTCGAACCGGCTCATCCAGCTGATGCGGCAGGTAGTTCCCGATGTGGTGTTCAACGGCGAGATGGAGATGCGCGTGCCGCATATCCTCAACGCGCGGATCCCTGGAGTCTCTGGCGAAGCGCTCCTCTTTGCGCTCGAGGAACGCGGGTTTGCAGTCTCCGTCGCTTCAGGATGCAGTGCACTGAAGCTCACGCCCTCGCACGTGCTCCTCGCGTGCGGCCTTTCAAAGGAGCAGACATTTGAGTCCATCCGCATCTCGCTCGGTCGGGGAACGCGCGCGAGTGACATTCAAAAGTTTGTAAAAGCGTTTGCGGCGTCGGTGGAGAAGGCGCGAGCACTGAGCAGTAGGCAGTAGGCAGCAAGCGTACGACACGGTGCTTGTCGCTTGATGCGTGCTGCTACAAAAACAGCCGTGCAACCCGTAACTCCTCGTACGAATACTTTTCCTCGAGCGCCTCGCGAGCAGGTGCGAGCCGCATACCATCTGATTGAGACAGCACTGCGGTCATCGCGGCAAGATCGAGGGCAGGCGGCGCGAGGTGCGTGATATCCGGCAGTACGTCTCCTGTCTTCATGCGCTCGAGATGGGCGAGAATGGTCGAGACGGCAAGGCCGCGCTCTGTGGCGATCCTTTTGATCGAAAATTTTTTCTCGAGCAGTCTGCGCGTTTCAACGAGTGTGGACCCCGGGCTCTGCGTTTTGCGTCCATGCCCGCCATGCGTGTGCCGCAGGTCTGCGCGGGCGCGGACATCTCCCGTGTCTCGCGCAGTGCGTTTCTTTCCGCCGAGCACGTCAACGAGAATTCGCTCTTGCTCCGCGCGTTTACTTTCTTCGCTATATTCCGCAATCGCTCGACGAGCCTCATCGGAGAGTGAGCGAAGCGTCGTGTCGTAGGTGAGCACGTCGGGGGCGATCATGAGCGCGACTTCGTTGAGACCCATGAGCTTCAGACCGGAGAGCGAACGCACGCGCGAGAGCGCAACATAGCCCATGCCCGGCGTGAACGCCCGAGAGAGGTCAATCTCGGCGCTGTCCAGCGTCATGCCTTGGCTCTTGTGTACCGTGATCGCCCACGCAAGTCGCAGGGGAATTTGCTCGAGCTTTGCCAAGACGCGGCCGTCTTCCTCGAGTCGCCATTCTTCTTCGAGGACGAGTATGCTCCGTCCATCGCTTGTGCGCACGAGCGGCAGCGCTGTTTTTTGCTCAAAGCTCTCGACGCGGCCGAGCGTGCCGTTCACATAGCCCGCCTCGGGATTATTTTTTACAAACATCACCGCGGCGCCGCGCTTGAGCTCAAGCTCCTCCGGAGCAAGGCAGCCTGCCTTGAGGCTTTCGACGAGCCGCTTGCGGCCCGCTGTGCTCATGGTGTAGCGCTCGCTTTTTCCCTCGATTTTCGCGAGCTCGTGGGCATTCAGAGCGTCAACGTCTACATTATGCGTGTAGAGTTTCGTCGGTACCGCGCCAGTGTGCGGCTCTCGCCTGTAGCGTGTGCGGAGCGGTACTTTGGTGTGCTCGCCTGCTGTGCCGCTCCGAATATCGTTCAAGACAGAAAGGAGCGGGTCATTGCCCTGGCGATGCTGCTCGGTCAAATAGCAAACGAGGAAGTTGCCCCTCTGCCACGCTTCTCCCGAAAAGACATAGCGCGCCGGTGCAGAGTCACGCGTCACCGGCGGCAGTTGGAAGAAGTCGCCACAGAGCACGGTCTGGAGGCCCCCGAATGGAAGTGCTGTCCGGCGCACATGACGAGAGAGGCGGTCAACGAGATCGAGCTGGTGCGCATGGAGCATCGAGATCTCATCTATGATCAAGACGCGCGCATCGCGGATTCGTGGCCCCGCCCTGCTGCGCTCAGCGATGCGCTCGAGCTCGTCTTCGGCGAGCACATCGCTGACGCCGATGCCGGACCAACTATGAATAGTCATCCCGCCGAGATGCGTTGCGGCGATGCCGGTCGAGGCGCTGACGCCAAGTGCGACGTCGTGCTCCTTGAGATAGGAGATGTAGGCATTGAGCACATACGTCTTGCCGCTCCCGGCCGCGCCGGTGAGGAAGACATTGTGTCCCAACTTCAGAATGTCGAGTGCCTCGCTCTGTCGCATAACGCCCATCCTATCGCGCTGCTTACGGAGCGGCAAATGCCCGTCATTCTATTGAAGTCCATTGAAGCCTCCTAATTTTTCGTCATTATGTAACTACTCAGGTACAGTCGTCGTTGTGTGCAACACCGAGTGTTCAATAGTGTTCAGCATTTTTGTTTACGCGGGGACTGTGATACGACTGCCATCCACCGCAGCGAGATGTCTGAGAGCGTGCGGGGGTAGTAGATGTTGTCGTAGTCGAACCAGAGACGCATGAACGTGTGCTTCGGCAGACGGCGCACGCTGCTCACTTCAGGGTCTGCGATGTAGATGTGCTCGGCGGTGGCGCGGTCGAGCACACTGAAGTGCCCGCGATGCCCTTCGAGCATCCATGCAAGGATGATGAGCCGCCGCTCGGTGTTCAGCCGTCGGAGGTCTTGCCAGGAGGCGCGTTTTCGCGTCTTCACCGAGAGCCCGAGGCGGCGGAGCGTGCGGAGGAGCTCATCGTTCGTGAGCCCGCCGCGCTCCCGTGCGCGCGTGAGGCGGTCAATATATGAGAGTGAATAAGGCAGGCCGAAGTAATCGGCCGCCATTTTGATGCAGATGGGGCCGCAGCTCCTGGCGTGGGGCGGGTTGAGGGGGAGGACCTTGGGCATCGCAGCACCATTGTGCTCGAGAGTGCCGAGAGCGGCAAGACTTGACAGGAGGCAGGCCACTTGGGGAACAGGTCTGTCAAACGCCGGAGGGTTCGGTTTGGGCGTGCCCCAAAATCCCAAACACGCACGTCGTGTTTGGAGATTGAATTTTGAGTATTGTGATTTGTTTGGAGACGGGTTTTTTGGAGCTTGGGGTTTTCTCACGGCGGGGGACATCCGATGTCCCGCAGTTGATGTTCCGCATTCGATTCCTGACAGTTTTTTGCCCCGGAAGCGGTAAACTTCCGGGGCGTTAGGGGCATGTGCAAGTGGTGGAGAAACGCTATGCGCCCGATCTGTAGATTTCGTGGAATCGCTCCGCGGTGAGGCGCATTTCGAACTCGTCAACGTAGTTCGTGCCGTCCCATGACCACTCGGGGCGACGGCCGTACTCTTCAAATCCGAACTTAGAAAAAAGCTTCCGGCCATGTACGTTCGTCTCGAAGACGTAGCAGTAGAGAAAACGCAGACGGAGATGCCTAAAGGCAAAGCGCGAGAGCGACCGGAGCGCCTCCTGCGCGATGCCCTTACCTCGCTCGCTGGGTGCGATGATTAAGCGGCTTACCTTTGCGCGGTGGTGGTAGCCGGCATCAATGCTGGTGAGCATGACCGAGCCGACATGGGTGTGGTCACTTTCCCGCACGATGGTATAGATCATCGTGTGTAGATCGTCTGCCGAGCGGTGGAGGAATTGGAGTTCCTCGACCACACTATTGTGACTGTGCACCGGATCAAGAAAACGCCGCGTCTCGGGCGGCTTGGTCAGTGCGAGATAGTGGTCAAAGTCTGTTTTTTCGCTATAGCGGTAGAGCGCTATCGTTCCTTCGCCTGGGAGGCGATCTTGCATATTGTAGTGCATCGCGAAACTCCTTGTGTGTGAGAGTGAGACATTGGTCCTCTGTCGGGGATCTTCAGTCCGTCGAAAGTAAAGCACGCAATATTCTCGAGCGCAAGGGTTCGTTGAGTAAGTGCTCACACCCCCTCACAAGGCATCGTAACAGAGCCGTCTTTGCGAGGAGCGGAGCGATCCCACGCTATGCTCTGGACAGGCTCCGCAATCCAGAGCGAGTAACGTAAAACCCCTGGATTGCTTCGCTCCTTTCAGTCGCTCGCAAAGACGAGTGTGAGCACTTACTTCGTTTGCAGGAAATTTATGCCATTTCGTCACCAATTTAGAGCGATCGCATAAAATTGGTGACGATGAGAAACGGAAAGCGTGCAAAGCGTGCAGTGGCCCTCGGCGCCGTACCTGTCTCTGATTTGCAAATGCAAATTTTATTCGTGCCTGCTACTATCGGTCTATGGGAGAGCCACGCACATCGGCAGTGTTTGAAAAGTTCTACCGTGCCCTCAATCCGGAGCAGCGTAGGGCGGTGGAAGCGATTGAGGGCCCGGTGATGGTGGTCGCCGGTCCGGGGACAGGGAAGACCCATCTGCTCACGATGCGCATCGCGAACATCCTCCGCCTCACAGACACGCCGCCCGAGAGCATCCTTGCGCTCACCTTTACCGACTCCGCCGCGCACGCAATGCGCGAGCGGCTCCTTGAGATCATCGGCACGGCCGCGTACCGTGTCCACATCTCGACTTTCCACGGCTTTTGCAACGATGTTATCCGCCGCTTCCCAGGCGAGTTCGCGCGCATCGTCGGCAGCACGCCCGCGAGCGAGGCGGACCAGCTGCGGATCATGGAGAATGTTATCGCGGATGAGACCCTCACTCTCGAGCATCTTCGGCCCTACGGCAACCCTTTTTACTACGTCCGCGCGGCTCTCAGCGCCATCCACGAGCTGAAGCGTGACAGCGTGAGGCCTGAGGAGGCGCGCGCAGCGCTCGAACGCGAGGAGCGCACCCTTGCCGAGTCGCCCGATCGTCTCTACGAGAGCGGCCGGTACCAAGGGCTTGTACGTGCGTCTTTCCGCGCTCGGGAGAAACAGCTTGCGCGGCACCGTGAGCTGCTCTTGCTCTATGAGGGATACGAGCGTTCGCTTCGCGCCGAAGCGCGCTTCGATTACGAAGATATGGTGATGGAGGCCGCTCGCGCACTCGAGCGAAGCGAGGACCTCCTGCTTGAGCTTGAGGAGCGCTACCTCTACATCCTCGCCGACGAGCATCAAGACGCGAACCTCGCCCAGGAGAAGCTCCTCACCTTGCTCTCAAGCTTCCATGAGCGGCCGAACCTCTTTGTCGTCGGTGATGATAAGCAGGCGATCTTCCGCTTCCAGGGGGCTTCAGCGGCAAACTTCGCCTCCTTTAGTGAGCGCTACCCCGACGCGCTTGTGATTGATCTTCGCGAGAATTACCGCTCACGGCAGCGCATTCTTGACGCGGCGGCGAGCGCAATCATGCACTCGCCGGAGAGCGTTTTGCGCCCTCGCGCGGCGCTTCGCGCCGCGCGAGGCGAGGGGGAGCCGGTCAAGGTTGCCGTACTTGCAAGCCCCGCACATGAGGCGCTCTTTGTCGCGCAGGAGGTACGGAGGCTCCTTACTGCGCTCGTCGCTCCCGAGGAGATTGCCGTTATCTATCGCGACAACCGTGACGCGGAGGCGTTTGTCTCGCTCTTTGAGAGGCTCGGCATACCCTACACGAGGTACTCGGATCAAAATGCGCTCACTGATCCGCTGCTGCGCCAGCTCGTGATGCTCCTCCGCGCCGTGAGTACGCCGCAGAGCGACGAGTATCTTTCGCGCTCACTCTTTCTCGAGTTTTTAGGGATTGATCATCTCGAGGTCTACGCGCTCTTTGAGCGCTACGAGGCGCTGCGCCGGACGCGGCGCGAGGCCTCTCTCAGACGCTCCGACGAGCGGCTGATCCACCTCCTGCGCCGGACGCCGGGCGCAGCGCCGCTCGAGCCGATCTCGACCGACGGCGCACCGCGCAGTCTCACTTCCTTCGCCCAGCTCCTCAATTCTTGGGCATCATTTGCGAAGAGCCGCGGCCTGCTCGAGACGCTCGAGCTCATCGTGCGCGAGTCTGGCTTTCTTGTCTCACTCCTCGGCTCTCCTGAGGGCTATGAGCGCATCCGGAAGCTCGAGGGCCTTATAACCGAGCTTGCGCGCGCGGTGCCCGGGCACCGCGGTTACGGCCTCTCTGAGGCGCTCCGGCATCTCGACATACTCGAGCGCTACGGCGTTTCGCTCCGGAGCGGCGGCGAAGCGAAAGGCCCTCCGGGGGTCGTGCTCCTCACCGCACACAAGGCAAAGGGGCTTGAATTCTCGCACGTATTTATCGTGCGCGCCGCAGAGGGACATTGGGGAGGGAGGCGGGTCGTCGAACATTTTCCGCCGATGAGAGCTGTGGCCGCGGAGCGCGGCGCGAGAGCGGCGAGCGAGAGTAGCGCGGAGAACGAGCTCTGCGATGAGCGGCGGCTCTTTTACGTCGCCCTCACGAGAGCGCGCGAGAGCGTTACCATTACGCACGCGAGAGCGGGTGATGATGGTCGAGCGCGCCTCCCGTCGCGTTTTCTCGAGGAGATTGACCCGGCACATCTCAGGCGCGTAGACACGGCGCTCCTTGAGGAGTCGCTTGAGCGGGAGCGGCGAGGGCTTTTTGGCGCGCGAGAGCTCTCGGGCCGTCTTCCGGCGCTCTCGGATAGGGCATTTCTCCGCGAGCGGTTTCGCACGCAGGGGCTCTCGGTGACGGCGATCAACAACTATCTCGCCTGCCCGTGGCGCTACTTTTTCGAGAATTTGATCCGTGTGCCGAGAGCGCCGAATCGTCATCAGCTCTACGGCATCGCGGTTCACAGCGCGCTGCGGGAGATGTTTGACGCGCTCGGGCGGGAGACAAAAATGAGCGAGAAGGAATTCCTCGCGAGCTTCGAGCGCGCGCTGGCGCGGACTCCGCTCTCGGAGGGGGACTTTGCGGTCTCGAAAGAGAAGGGGAGACGCGCGCTCTCGGGGTACTACCGCGCGTACGAGGCTGTGATGACAGCGCCGCTTCGCACCGAGATGCGCATCGGGGGCGTCGCTTTTGAGGGCGCCCAGTCTGATGAAAAAGATGACGCGCCGCCTCGGGTTATGCTCGTCGGCGTTCTCGACAAGGTAGAGCTTTTCGAGTCCGGATCAAACCGTCTCCTCGTCACGGACTACAAGACCGGAAGGCCCCGGAGCCGCAACGACATCGAAGGGAAGACGAAGACCTCGCAAGGCGAGTACAAACGCCAGCTTGTCTTCTATAAACTTCTGCTTGACCGCTTTGAGGAGGGGCGCTTTAAGATGCACGCCGGAGAGATTGATTTCGTCGAACCGGACGCTCGGGGCCGCTACCATCGCGAGCGGTTTGAAATAAGCGGCGAGGACGTCATGGCTCTTGCGGCGGAAATTGAGCGTGTCGTCCGCGACATCTGGTCGCTTTCGTTCTGGGAGCGGCGCTGCGAGGAGCGTGGATGTGAATACTGCGCGCTCCGTGAGCTGATGGGAGGAGCTCTCTGAGAGACGCCTCCGACGGTATCAGCTCACCGGGCTGAGTAACGGCTCAACGACCGTGTCGATTTTGAGATATTTTGTGATGATATCAAAAAACGAGTAGACAAGCTGCTCTTTAAATATACTTCCTTTGTGATGGCTCAGGTAACCGCTCACACCTACCACAAGACTGTCTAACAGGGCCGTCATTGCGAGGAGCGAAACGGAGTGGAGCGATCCCACGCTATGCTCTGGACAGGCTCCGCAATCCAGAATTACGGCTCAGCAACTGGATTGTTTCCTGCCTACCGGCAGGCAGGCGCTCCGCTCGCAATGACGGGTGTGAGTGATTACGGCTAGAGGTAAGTGCTCACACCCGTCTTTGCGAGCGACTGAAAGGAGCGAAGCAATCCAGGGGTTTTACGTTACTCGCTCTGGATTGCGGAGCCTGTCCAGAGCATAGCGTGGGATCGCTCCGCTCCTCGCAAAGACGGCTCTGTTACGAGGCCTTGCGAGGGGTGTGAGTGATTACGGCTAGAGAGGTAGACATCAAATAAAAATAGTGGTATATATAAACAGGATAAGCGTCGGATAACTCTCTTACAAGAGGAGGAGCAAGGATGGAACAGCAGAATAGTCGTACAGGGTTTCCGTTTTCATGGTGGGGTGTTATCTGTGGCACAGCGATGGTGGGGATATTTTTTGATTTGCATAAGTATGTCACCGGGCCGCCATACAAGGCGTTGATCGCCCCGCTCCTCGGGACGCTCGTGCCACGCGATCCGTTGGTCACGATCGCCTGGCTCGTCATTATCACGCTGCCTCTCTCTTGGTTTTGGGTACGTGCACTGATGCGGCGGAACTATGAAAACGCATTCTGTTGTACATACTCGTTTGCGGTCACGCTGGTGCCGTGGACGTGGGGACTTTTGAGCATTCCGGTGAACTTTCTTCTGCCGAGCTCCGCTGGCATAGTGGTCAGCATCCTAGACGCCGTATTGCTCACCGTGTGGTTCGTGGTGATTTCAGTTGTCACGGTTGTATCCTCTACGATAATTGAGCGGGTTCGTGTGCGGCTGGGGCATGACGGCTTACCTCAATAGTCGTGCATTGCCACCTTTTTCCAACAGGTATATATGTGCCGCGCCGAGCAACCTCAGCGCGGTATTTTTGTGCAAGCGGGAGAAGGTTGCGGAAAAAATAATTCCTGGTATATTCCGATAAGTCTCGGGAAGCTCCTTGATACTCTCTCCCTCCAAAGAAAGGGACGTTTATGGCGGCAGATTTTCTCATGGCGTTGTCGCCCACGTTTTGCAAAAAAACAAGGAAAACCGCTCCAAGAAAAATACTCATCGTAGCGCACCTGACAGATCACTATGAGCTCCCAGAAGGCGGGGCTGACAGAGTCGTGGCATCGCTCATGGAAGAAGGGTATGCGCACCCGCTGCCGTTAAACAGGTCAGCGGTTTATGAAGATCGGGATCATTATCGGACTGCATATCGCTATCTCAATGCCGATTCGGAGCTCCGAAGCCACATGGATGCCATGCTCTCCCAAGGGAAGGCTCTGGGAGATTATCTGGGTATCCGATCCCTGCTCTATGATCACCCAGAAATTCAAACGTGGCAGGATGTGCAGGAGAAACTTTTTGCCCTGCCGGTGTCTCCTGCTCCACCACCAGCTCTGGCTCCGCCCGCCACAGAAGTTTCGGCGGATAAGATTCTCGCAGAGATTTTCCCTCCGCCGACGAAACTGGATGGCAAACTGGAGGGCATCAGAGCTTCGGTTGAACGCTTCCGTGAAAGTCTCGAGGGGTGGATGCATACCCTGCAGACGGAAGCGAGAGAAACACAGGAGCAGATGCGTCACCTGGCACGGGAAAATGCTCTCCTGCGCGCACGGCTTATGGAGTACGCACAGTCCGGAGACAACGCGCGCGCGGCGGCCGACATCATAGAGAACGCGGTCTCTGATCTGACGAATTTCTTCTCGATTGCCAGTTGTGGCCTTCCTGGCCATACCAGTATATCGGCTAGTAAAGGCGGCTGGGCCGGAGAGTTTGCCCTCTCCTATGGCGAGGATTTTCAGGATCGATTCTTCGGGGGCTATCTCGCGGTACACGAGAGAACGCAGGTCGTAAAAGCGCTCAACAACTTTGCTGCGGAAGGACGCTTCTATCCCGGCCTCAACACGAAGAAGTTTGTGCGGCGACTGCCCGGAGTACCGATGGGAATTCGCGGGTATCACTATTCGCGTGCAGCGGATGACATACGCTTTACGTGGAAGCAAATCAGTGGCGTGATTTACGTCTTTAACGTCCACAAAAAAAATGAACTTGATTGAGGGACACAACAGCGCCTCGCCGCTATGCGGCGAGGCGCGTACCAATTACGGACGAAGCCATGATCGCTTGGCTTTTTCTCTATCATGCTCCCCCTTTACGCATTTTTTGACAAATAATACCGGTTTGTATATAGTCTGGAGGTGGGCAGCTAATGTATTCGATCAGGAAATCCGAAAAAGGAGGATTCCGTGGACCGTTTTTTAAGTTTCCCAATAGTGGTTCTTTTGATACTGATGCCGTTCTCTTCTGTTTGGGCAGAGGGGGACGCACGCCTTCCGACGCACGCAGAGCTCGTCGGGGCGCTCGTCGAGGCATGCAAAAAAGGAGTCAACAATGGCGCAATTTTCTCACCAGCCCAGATGTGGGCTGCGATAGTGGATCGCTCTGGTCAGGTTGTCGCCGTCGCAAAGACGCCCGGCGCAGATCCCTGGCCCGGCAGTCGGCCGATTGCGATGCAGAAGGCAAACACGGCCAATGCGTTCAGCAATCGAAACCTGGCTCTCTCCACGGCCAATCTGTACAGCGCGGTGCAACCTGGCGGCAGCCTCTACGGGCTGCAACATAGCAACCCAGTCAATGTCGCTATCGCGTATGGAGGGAAGGCAGATAAATACGGCACTACCCAGGATCCTGCGGTGGGGAAGCGTGTTGGTGGCATCAATGTCTTTGGTGGAGGATTACCTCTCTACCATCAAAGGACTGGTGAGGTATTGGGCGCAATCGGGGTCAGCGGCGATTCTTCGTGTGCTGACCACGTCATTGCGTGGCGCGTCCGTCATACTCTCGGCTTCCGCATGCTTCCGGGCGGTGTCAACAAGACATCGTACGGAGGAGCATCGGCGCCACAGGCCGGTGATGACAACATCATCTATGCAGAGAGTGGCTTTCGCCACCCTGCCTGCGGTTTTAAGGAAACGAGCGTAAACGATCTGCCTTCAGTACAGAACCTTACCAAGCCCGTTGCGAGCAAGAAGTAACTATCGTTTGCTGCCCACCATGTTTGAGACGGCCGCTACACTACCTGTAGCGGCCGTATTCTGTGTCGCACTACTGGATCACAGGCAAAAGCACTGGCAAGGAGGCGGGCGGCGTACGTCTTTGCGAGCGGAGCGAAGCAATCCAGGGCGATGACCTACAATTCTCTCGACACGTCTCTCGCTTGGGCGCACACTACGGTGTTGTTTGACACCTCCCCGATGCTCTCGTCTACTCCGCTATCCACACCCCGCGCACAGTTTTTCCCCTTGACGCTTGAAGCGCAGAAGCTGATGATGTTGATATAACGCATTGAATCACCGCGCGCGGCTCCTGCATGTATGTAGAGAGTGGGTTGTCCTGTATTAATAACAGCCGTGCCGTCGTTCATTCGTTTCCCATGGACGTATGCTATTCAAGAGCACAACTGCACTGCTTGTTACCCTTGCGACTCTGGTTGCACTGCCGCTTATTTCCGCTCTCGAAGCCCACGTGCTCAACGTCACGGCGCAGATATGGAAATGCGCTCACCGTGCCGGTGAAAAGACAGGAATCCGAACTCGCGTTCTCGCAGGAGGGACGCGAGTTGTCGTTTTCAGTTGCGCGCTCGGGCTCTTTCCTCTGGTGGTATATAAAAAAACTCCAGCCGTTTTGACGCGGCTGGAGTTTTTTTATGTGCGCTCTGGCTTCGGTGCCTTAGGGTCGAACATTATTCGTTAATAACGTAAAAAAGAAAAGTCGCTATAAAAATATGAAGAAATTACTTTTTCGCGCGGCAGTCGGCATTGGCACGCTCGGCGTCATTGTCGGCGGCGCAGCGGCATTCAGCGCGTTTGAGGCGCACATCATCAACGTGACGGCGAGGATTGAGAATGCCTTGAGTGTGAATGAAGGTCCGATTGAGTTCGGCACCGTGTTCCCGCAGGAACTTCTTGTCCACGACTTGCACGTAGTGATGTCTGACTCTTTCGACGGGGAAAATCGAGTTGATGACATTAACTATGTGATCAAGCAAAAGCCGAAGGTGAAACGCTGCATTGAAACTCGAGGTGACCTCGACCCTGTGACCACGATCCTGCGTTGCCGGCAAGAGCTCGATGCGACGCGCAAGCCAATTGACCCGAACGACGCGCCGGAGCCAGGCGATCCGCACGCAATGATTCATCCCACAGGCCACGATGCGGGCATTGTTGCCTGGAAGTATTGCGAGGAAAACTTACCACTAGACGCGCCGTATGGTGCGAGCGTAGATCCAACTCACGAGTATTGGAGATATTGCTATTTGCCACTCGCAAATTATCTCTCCAAGCACGAAAGGACCGTCGATGGTACGCCAGATAACGATCCGAAACCGAATGTTCCCGCTTTCCACCAGGCGTATACATGGGATACAGGCAGCCCTGAGCTCGATCCTGCCTACATCGCCAAGGGCCGATTGGCTAAAAGCCAGAACGACAAAGCTGATCTGTGGAACATTGATTTGCGAGTTCCGTGTTTTGTTAATCAGTGCGACCAGGATGCGGACAATCCACTCAACGATGACACCGACGAGTTCCCCGGTTTCTATGTTCCATTCGAATTCAGACTCCCGAGTCACCTTGAACACAAGGTCTTTGGAACTGATCTGTGGGTAGAAGTGACCGAGATCAGTCGGTCAGCGGTAGCGGGGGGGGGGTCATAATACTCGCCCGATAGGCGTTAAGTAACCGCTCACGCCTATCACCACACTGCTTAACAGAGCCGTCATTGCGAGGAGCGGAACGGAGGGAGCGATCCCACGCTATGCTCTGCTCTGGACAGGCTCCGCAATCCAGAATTATGCGCAAAAACTGGATTGCTTCGCTCCGCTCGCAATGACGAGCGTGAGCGCTTACGCCGTTAATCCTTCACGAATCCGGCCTCTCTTTTTTGAGGGGCTGGGAGGTGAGGGATTGAGAGGAAATGTCTGTGAATGACGAAATTGCCGACGGAGACAGCCGAGTCGTACATTCGAAGCACGAAATACGAAACTAAACTTTGGCAAATTTCGTCATTGCGAGCGAAGCGAAGCAATCCAGGGGAATGTTCTACAATTCGTTCGACAAGTCTCGCCACGTCGGATTCATCGCCTCGACAAGCGCAAGCTTCTTCTTCCGAGAACCACCTTTGATCTGTTTCTCACGGGATATGGCAGCATACATTGTCTCATGCACTTCGTAATATACGAGAGTATGTACATGGTATTTTTTTGTAAATCCGTCCACTGCTTCCGACCGATGTTCCTGCAACCGTCTTTGCAGATGCGATGTTACCCCAGTGTACAACGTGCCGTTTCGTCGGCTCGCAAGGATGTACACACATGGGATCATTCCTGACATACGGTGATTATATACTAAACCCTGGATTGCTTCGCTCCGCTCGCAAAGACGCACGCCACCAGCTTACTTACCAATGCTTTTGCGTATGATCCAAAACAACCCGGTTATAGAAGAAACGACTGCACTCCGCTCGGGCAGGAGGGGATTAAAGCTGGGCAAGATTGTTCTCGCGGTCGCGGTGGTGATCGTACTGATGCTCGTCGTGATCCAATACCTGAACGCCGCAAAGTACGCGGCGTTGGTGCAGGTGACCGAGGAAGACACAATCGGCGTCAATCCCACCGGGGACGCGCTTGACTTCGGGGACTTGCCGCACAATAAATCAGCAGTTCGCACCGTCACCCTCGAGAGCGCTGGCGATACCCCAAGCTACATTATCGTGTGGAAATTCGGCGACGTTTCTGACCTGATCAAAGTGGATAAAAATTATTTTACCCTCGCGCCGCACACCACTGAGAAAGTTGAATTTTCCCTGTACGTTCCCAATTCCGCCGCGTACCGCTATTACCGAGGCCGCGTCATTATTTTCCAGATTCCGAAACTATGGTGAGGAGACTGCTTATTCGCCTAATCAAGGTCGCCGCCTATGTCGCGTTTGTTGTTGCTGCGATTTACTTTACCCCGAAAATTTTGGCGAAAGTCCTCGACACGCCGTACCCCCTCGCAACGATCACATCGGGCTCCATGTGGCCGGTACTCAAAGTAAACGACTTGATTTTGATGAAGGGTATAGCGGGTAGTGAGGCGAGCGTGGGAGAGATCATTGTCTATCGCAATCCGAGAGGGTTTACGATCCACCGGCTGGTAGAGAGGGAGGAGGGGAAACTGATCACCCGAGGAGATGCGAATGATACGGATGATCAGCCGATTCTCGAGAGCGACGTGATAGGCCGGATTGTCTCAATTGGCACATGGCCGGTACGCATTCCGCATTTTGGCATAATTGCTCGTAAACTCGGCCCGAAAATTCAAAAATTTTCAGACATGTAAGCAGTGTTTAAAAAATGAGCGCTTCGTATACGACAAAAATATTTTCAGTGGACGGCATTGTGCGGTCGCCGGAGATCGGCTGTGCGCATACCCTTGATCTTCGGCCCGGCGCGGCCGAGCGGCGCATGCTCGCGGTTTCAACACAGCGGGCACTCTCTGCCTCGGGGGATACGCGCGGTAGCATATTCGACACGGGCCGGGTATTTTCAAGAATGTCTCAGCTCACGGCTGTGGTACTCGTAGCGATGCTCGTCGGGGCGCCCACGATATCAGCGTACGAAGCGCATATCGCGAATGTTACGGCAACGTTCGTTCAGATTGATCCGCCGGTATTGACCCCGCCGGGACCCGACGCCCTGTGGAATGAGACGAGCGGCGGCAGCGATCTTCGCGGTAGTGTGGAGGTAGACATGACGGATGCGGATCCGGACGCGCACTATATTTTCTTCACTTCAGCCTCCGGCAGCGATCCCTCGAGCGTTCTCGATCCGGCATGCGGCGAGCCGTCCGTTCCGGGAGAGAGCGGTGGCGGGGCGATCGAGACCGAAATGGTCGAGCTCTCCTTGACGAGTACGACGGTCATCAAAGCAATCGCCTGCGACGGTGACACAGCAAGCGCGCACCGAAGCGTGACGAATACCAAAATTTATTATTTTGCCGATGTGGACGATCCGGTTGCAGATTCGTATTCTCCGATCGCGGATGCGTATGTGCAAGAAAGTGACGCAGGTGGTAATCATGGAACCGAAAATACACTTTTTATAGCATCGCGTCATAGCGCGAGAGACAGAAGAATCTACATTCGATTCGATTTCCATTTTCCGGCGAGCACCATAATCAATGCTTCCTCCCTGAAGTTATTTATGAGTAGCGCTCCGAGCGCCGCGAGGAGCTATGAGGCACGGCACGTGACGGGCGCGTGGACGGAGAGCGGCATCACCTGGAATAATCAACCCTGCGGCACCGGCCTCGCGAGCTGTGCGACCCTCACCGATGCGACCACCAGCCCTGCGATGAGCAATGTCACTCTCGCGTGGGATGTTACACCAGACGTTCTCGATTTCGTCTCCGGAGCGTCCGCTAATAACGGCTGGGAGCTCAACGATTCAGCTGAAGGAGCAGAGGGTGGCGGGTTTATCGCTCTGTTTCGCTCGCGTGAGACCACCGGTGTGAGTGAACCGAATCGTCCGTACCTCGAGGTTCATTTCACCCCGCCGCAAGCCGCAACGGACCACCTCGTCATTAATGAAGTGTACCCGAATATCGGCAACGGCAAAGGAACCGAGGTAAGCAACGAATGGGTGGAAATTTATAATCCCACCAGTGCGTCAGTAGACATCTCCGGCTGGCAGCTCTGTGACAGCGGCTTTGCCTGTGACACCATTGCCGCAAGCACGCCGGTCATTCCATCCCACGGTTTTGCGCTCATCGCGAATGCGACGACGACATGGTCGTCATTCTGGACAGGAACTCCGGAGGCAGCAGCGGCAGTGCAAATCGGCTTGGGCACGGCGATCGGCAGCAATGGTCTCAGCGACGCCGGCGACAGGGTTATATTGCGCGATGGCACCGGGGCGCACGCCCTTGTTGATGCGATGAGTTACGGCACCGACGTCACCTATATGAGCTTGTCTGCTCCGAGGCCCGGTATTTCACTCTCGCGGATTGTAAAGGGGTACGATACCGACGCCGCTGATGATTGGGTGTTGAATAATACGCCAAACCCCGGGACGAATCCCTCAGAGGACGGCACTGAAGTGATGCGATTTACCAGCGATGGCGTCGAAATTGGGGCAACCGAGGCGGACCTGCCGCCGATCCCGGATTCTTCAAGCCGAGAGAGCGCGTCGGACGATGGGCCCCTCGAGGAGGAAGTGACAGATGAAGGCGCTGCGGCTAGTTCAGCAGGCGCTTCCGCAGTGCCGGCGAGCGAGAGCGAAGGCGAGATTACACCCGATACCACCGAGATCTTGATTGAAACGGCGAGTGGTACTGCGACGAGTGGAGAGAGCGGCGCAATGAGCGAAGCAACCGTCACTGATTCTTCTTCTCCCGTTCAAGTGGATACCGAAGCTGCGGATACTGATGCTGCTTCCCTGTCGAATGATTCTCCCGCAGCAGAGGCGACAGGTGAGGTGGGCGATGCGGGCGCGGTCTCGCAAGACATTCCCCCGGTCCCGGCGGATGCCACCGCCGACACGACTGATGATGCACCCCTCGACAACACGGCTCCAGCCGGTTCTGCCGACTCTGACGAAGCCCCGAGCGAGGGTGGCCCACCGACCCCGTCCGATGCTACCCAAGATCAGGCAATTCTCCCAAAGCCAGATGAGCAATTAGAGACGATACAGCCTACAGATGAGCCACCAGATGGCAGCGCGCCGCCCCCGCCGCCCGAGACTGATTCAGCGAGTACTCCGTCCGAGCCTCTAGGAGATGCGAGTGCGAATGAATAATGCTCAACGCCCACAAAATTTTGCTCATGAAATTTTTATTACACAAGTCGATTGTGAGAAAAGTGTCGCTCGTGGCACTGACCGCGATTGTGGTATTGATCGGCAGCGTGCTGCAAACGCAGGTGTTGCGGGTGAGGGCGGCAGTTGATGTACTTTTAGTGAGCGACACCGCGATTCCTTTTGGCACCGTGTTCCCCGGCGAAATGTTGAGTAAAACATATACGGTGCAATTGGACACGTCGGTGAGTCATGATGCATACACGACAACTTTGACGCCGGTCGCCGGCCAGCTCGACTTATGCCCCCTCCTTCAAGTGACGAGTGTTGACGTGCCGGCAGAGGCAGATACGTTGGGGTCCGCCACCTTAAGCCGACCGGGCGACAGTGCGGATAATTGGCAAGTGCAGCTCATGGTGCCGGGGATTCAAGGACACATCTCTCAAAATCATGAGGGTGAGATTGTGATCAGCGGCGGTGATTATGGCTGTCGTATCACGATCAGCACCGGAGAAGGGGGAGAAATTACTGGAATGAAGTTCAACGATCTTAATCGCAATCGGAGGAAAGATTTAAATGAGCCGGGCCTCCCGGGTTGGACGATTCGTTTGGATGAGTTGAACGGCGGCCTCGCGACAACGACGGTAACCGCCTCGGACGGCACCTATTCATTTGTCAATTTGCCCGATGGAACCTATAGTGTTCGAGAGGTGGCCCAGATAGGATGGAGACGGACCACAAGAAATCCGAGGCCGATTGTGATCGAAGAAGGCAACACAGTGAGAAATGTAGACTTCGGCAATATTGAGAGGCGGTGACGGGCGCCGGAAGGTGCAGCGCTTGATGACGAGCGGGATAAAATAGTTGAGACAGGGAAGTGTATGCGCAGTAACTGGTCTCAGCAAAGTAGTCTACCTTGCATGGTATAGTAACAGTATTACTCATAATTAGGACTTACGCGTTTGGATGCAGTTCGAGGCGGAATCGAGCAACGGAGCGAGGCGTACTCGAAGCTACGACGAGCGAGTAGCGGAGATTCCAACGAAGAAATGCGCCAAACGCGTAAGTCCTAATAATAATAGAATTCCCGACGGGGAAACCGGGATATATGAAGTATTTATTTTTTCTGCTTGCAGGTGCATTTTTCTTACCTGCGACAGTAGTAGCAGCAGACGTCGTCGTTACGAACAACAACGAGGCGACGATACGGACGAGCATAAGCGCATTTGCGAGCACCGGAGGCAATAGCGGGGGCAGTGTGACGACGGGCGACGCCTCAGCCGAAGTACGCGTCTTTACCCGCGCTAACGATGGCGATGTGGAATGCGACGTTGCTATCACTGAAACAGGTGGCGCTTCCGCCTCTGTGGAGGTTACCACCGACAGCACAGGATGTTCGTCAACATCGGCGTCAGGGCCGTTTGGCTCGTCTTTCTTTGCGCGTCTCAGAAGCGGGCCTAAAGCGCGTTAAATGTAGCATTTTTGTAGACAACCCCCGCTTTCGAGTAGGAAACGGGGGTTAGTTGTGTTGGGCAACCTACATATGATTTGTCAAACCTTAAGTTTTTGCGTACAGTGAAGTATCTTTGCATGAAAAGTCAAGAGGTTACACAGCTCAAGCTCCCCGATACGCCCGGGGTGTATTTTTTCGTCAAAGGTATCGGGACGGGACGGGAAGTGCTCTACATCGGCAAAGCGACCTCGCTTGCGGACAGGGTGAAAAGCTATTTTAGCGCGGACGTACTTGCCGCGCGCGGAGAGCACATCGCGCGGATGGTTGCGGAGGCGGACACGATTGAATGGGAGCAGACGGATTCCGTGCTTGAGGCGCTGCTCCGGGAAGCCGCACTTATCAAAAAATATCAGCCGCACGGGAACGTAATCGGCAAGGACGACAAGAGTTTTAATCATGTCGTCATTACGGATGAGCCGTTCCCACGTATCTTGACGCTTCGCGGCAAAGACCTTGCGGAGGTCCTCGCGGGAAGGATGGCACACAAGCTCACGCGCCGTGACATTAAGTGGACATTCGGCCCATTCACCTCGGGTAGCTCGCTGAAAGAGGCTCTGAAGCTCGTGCGCAAAATTTTCCCTTTCCGCGACCAGTGCGTGCCATGCGAGGAGCACACCGATCGCCGAAGTCAAAAAGGAAAGCTACTCTCTCGCGCGCCTCGTCAGCCGACCGTCCCCAGTTACCCTCTACCAGTTACTGATCCCTCGTGCACTCCCTGCTTCAACGTCCAAATCGGCCTCTGCCCGGGGGTGTGCTCCGGCGTGATTAACCGGAAAGACTACAATCGAATCGTGCAGCACATCAAGCTATTTTTTGACGGCAAGAAAAAGACACTCCTCGGCGAGCTTGAGCGCGACATGAAAGTATTCGCGCGGCAGCAGGAGTTTGAAAAGGCCGCGGAGGTGCGGCGCGAGCTTCACGCGCTGCGGCACATCCAGGACATCGCTCTGCTCAAGCGCACGACAGAGGCGGACACTGTGCGGACTGAACATGGGCAGGGCGCGGAACCGGCTGTTCGCCGCGCGTACCGGATCGAAGCCTACGATGTGGCGCACCTTGGCGGGGAAGAAACGGTGGGGGTGATGGTGGCGATTGTGAATGGAGAGCGAGAGACGACAGAGTATCGGCAATTCCGTGTCCGCGGCAATACGCGCGGGAGCGACATCGACGCGCTCCGCGAAGTGCTGGAGCGTCGGTTCGCGCACGATGAGTGGCCGCTGCCGCAGCTCATCGTCGTTGATGGCGGCGAGGCGCAGATCGGCACTGCGGAGCGGGCGCTTCGAGCGCACTTTGGCCCGGACGTGCCGCCGATCCCTCTCATCGGCGTGGTGAAAGACGCGCGCCACAGGCCGCGGGAGATCCGCGGGTTGAAAAATACTCCGGCGCAAACGACGCGCGCACTGATAGCGAAGCATGAGCGAGCGATTCTCCTCGCAAACAGCGAGGCGCATCGGTTTGCCATCAACTTTCACCGCAAACGTCGCAGAAAAAATATTGTATAAAACAACAGCGGCTTCCCATACATATGGGAAGCCGTGATTTGTTTGACGTTCGAGGAAGAGAAGGCGTATGGCTTTCTAGTTACCTCCCCATGGCTCGCCACAACCTCTCAAGCAATGATGGGGAGGGAAGTCGTATCAGCATTGCTTCAGAAGTAGGGATTGACTCGTATTCGTCGTGTATCTGGTCTTGTCGTTCTCTGGAGGAGCGGATGACGCGCCAGTCGTACTCGTGTCTCCTTTGCTGTGTTGCGATGTACCTGCTCATCTGAGTAAAAAACAAGACTTCAAGAGACCCAATGAAAATCGCCCGAATCATGCTCCATCGGTCTTCAATAGAAATCGAATTTAGGAGGTGGATCAGAAACCCAACAACTATGAGCGTCAAGACGGCATAGGTGAGTTGTGCGGCAAACGCAAGTAGACCTCCTCGTGCTCCCCGTCGGTTGAATCTATGCCATTTAAGGCGTCGGTCGGGGTCGCGGGATTCCCAAAATACCGCGATATACCCGCCGATGCGAAGCGCCTGGCTCAAGTTGTTTGCGTAAACCAAGCTTGAGGCGAACAGTACAACATCCAGGAAAATCGCAAGTGCGGCAGGACTGATGTGCGGCGGTTCCACTTTTCCCATGTACCATGACAGGGCTCCAAGAACCAATAAGCTGGTAACATACAGAATGAATCTTCCGTGAGCGAGCGCTTCCCTCAATTCGTCGCGAAGGGTAATGAACTCTTCAAACCTGTTCGAGTCAATTTGACGCATGGAATTTCCCCTTTCGAATCTCGGTAGAGATAGGTAGGTGGTGGTCCATAAAAACCACCACCTGTTTGCCTTACTTATCGTAATCTCCTCGCATAAACCGGAGCTGAAATCTGAGGCCCAGCATAAGGGCCGCACCATAAAGACTATACCTCCATGTGCCAGCGGGGTCATTCGGAACAAAAACGAGAAGGCGTACCATATCCGCCAAAAAGAGCACCGCTGCCACGGTTAGCCCATGCAGAAATATTCGATCAAGCGTTTCAGGACGAAGTTCGGGCAAGATTCTCATGTCCGTGAGTCTCCTTTTTCGAGTTTCGTAATGTACTTAACCGCGTTTATGTTACTACCTTTTATCGTGAATGTCAAATTTGTGCCCGCTGTGTGTCGCTTTCCTGCGCGTATGGCTTTAACCCCAACACTTCGCAGACCTGCTGCGATGAGGTGTATAATAAGTTAATGGCATTCCTTAACATCGGCATTATCCGCGGCGGAGCGGGGAGCGGTTACGAAGAATCGCTGTGTTCGGGAGCTACGGTGTCTGCGGCGCTCGGCGAAGCGGCGGAGGAGCGAGAGTGGCAGGTGCACGACATCTTTATTGATCGGAATGGAGTGTGGCATCGCGGTGGTGTCGCGCGCAGTCCAGAGCGCTCTCTTCGGATGCTCGATGTTGCAGTAAACGCACTCCATGGCGAGGGCGGAGAAGACGGGGCGCTTGCGCGCACTCTGGAGAGTTTCGGCGTTGCGCATACCGGGACACTCTCGTCGAGCGCGTCAGCGCTTGCGGATCGTGGCCGCGCGCGAGCGCTTGCGCAGCAGTCGGGCGTGCGCATTCCGCTCGCATACACGATCCGCGCAGGAGAGGAGGCTGATGCGCTCGGGGCGGCGCTCTTTCGCACTGTCTCACCTCCGGCTCTCGTTCGCGCCAAAGACAGCGCGCTCGTGACGCCGGTTTTTGCGGGCGACGATGCGGCGCTTGCTATCGCACTCCGGCAAGTGCTGCTCTACAGTCCTGCGACGGCAGTACTCGTCGAAGAGCATATTCCCGGGCAGCGCCTGGCGCTCGGCGTGCTCGAGCGCTTCCGTGGCGAGTCGCTCTATGTGCTCCCGTTCGCTGAAACAGAGCCGGGTGGAGAAATAGTGTGCCCCGCGCGCATAAAACGCGCGGTGAAAGAAAAAATGGTCTCTGCCGCGCGTGGACTTTTTGCGGCTTTCGGATTGCGCCACTACGCGCTTTTTGAGTTTGCCGCGTCAGAGAATGACACATTTTTTTTAGATGTGCGAACACTCCCGGCGCTCCGCGAAAACGCTTGTTTCCAGCGCTCCCTCGCGAGCGTCGGCGCAACACTCGGCGAGTTCGCGGAACATATGATCTCACTTGCGCTCATGGAGAGCCACGCGTAGGATGAGCACTCTGTCGGGCCATTAGCTTAGTGGTAGTGCACCCGCCTTGTCCCGATTTTGTTTAAATTTTAATCGCTTATGTTTTACACTTATATTTTGAAATCCCAGAAATCGGGTATATATTATATTGGCTACACGGGGAATCTTCGTAAACGTTTGAACGAACACAATACTGGACGGGGCAGGGCAACCAGGATAAATCGTCCGTGGGAACTCTTTTATTTTGAAGAGTTCCGTATCCATCGAGATGCTGTCCAACGAGAGAAACAACTTAAATCCTGGAAAAGTCGTAAGGCTTTGGAGCGATTAAAATTTAAAACAAAATCGAGGATCCTCGATAAATAATACCGGGCCGGTAGCTCAATTGGTAGAGCACCCGCCTTGCACGCGGGAGGTTGTGAGTTCGAGCCTCATCCGGTCCACTAACGGTCCGGTATTATTTATCGGGACACGCGGGGTACGGGAGTTCGATTCTCCCTAGGTCCACAGCGTGTCGGTTTTGACCGAGGAGAGGAATAGCGAAAAAGTGAGGCGCCGCGGGTTGAATGAATCAACTCGCGGCGCACTTTTTAGAACGGCGCGCGAAACTTTATTGTCTCGAGCGTTTTTTCTTGGTAGCCTTGTGGCGTCCAGGAGTAGAGGACCTTCTCGCCGGTGAGCTCTTCAAGCTCGTCAGTGGTGGTCTCCTGCGTACTGTGCCAGTCAAACCACCACGGCCGCTCTTCGGGCTTTTTTGTCTTGATCGTCTCAAGATGGACTGATCGCCCACCCCACATCTTAAAGAGTCGCTCAAGAACATCGCGCATGAACATCCCGTTCTCCGACCATGAGTCAAGATCTACGCCGGCATGCTCATGTCTGAGGTAGAGCTCACCGTTCTTGTTGTAGTTGCCGTTAACAACGGTGATGCGCGGCGCATAGAAGTTCGTGTAACGGAAGAGAAGCGAGCGCTTAATGCGCTCAAAGGAACGATTTTCAAAAAAGTAATGTTCCTGTTTCACTTCCGGATACTTACTCCAATCCCACACGGGCTTGGCTTTATAGAGAAAGTAGTTGTTTTCGAGACAAAACTCCGGCGTGAAGAACTCGTCAATAATCATGAGATCGTCGTAGAGTTCGCACACCTCAAATACTTTCTCTCGGCCTTTCCCGACCGGGATCAGGCCGGGAACCATGCGCGAGAACGTGAACCAGTCCTCCGGGATAGGGAGCGCAGCATCTCGGCCCACGGTGCCCTGCTCAAAACGTTCGCGGAAATTCCGCAGCGTCTCAAGCGCTTTGAGCTCACGGAGTATTTCCTCAAGCGTCCAGAGGTAGAGGTCGTCCCGTCCCGCTTCTTCATAGACGTCTCTGCGGACCTTCGAGAGCCGCAATTCTTGCATCGTGGCATCCTCGTCGGTACGCAACACTTCCCCGAGGCGTGCCGATACGATGGCCTCAAACGGCAGCATCTCTTTGAAGCGCTGCTTTAGCGCTGTGTATTCCTGCTCGGCGTTTGCATAACGGATCCAGGCCGGAATGAGCTCGCGACTGGTGTAGAGGTTGCGGATGAAGAACTCTTTGGGGAAACCGAGCTCTCCTCGGACGAGCGCCGTTTTGAATGCGGAAAATTCCCGCCAGCGCTCGGCAAATGTCGTCATATTTCCACTCGCTTCTTCGAGCAGATTTTTGCATATGGCGAATTCGTCCCAACGGCTTTTCACACTCTCATACTCGCACTCCTCCCAGACTTTGCCATGCCGTCCGGTATCCCAGCGACGCCACACGTCACGCAGAAGCTCATAGAAAAATCGGTACGGATTCAAATCGCCGCGATGTCGGCGTTGGACACCTGCGAGCTCCTCCGCGTACGTGAGCACTTCGGAGTCCTGTAAGACTCCATGCTCGCTCATGATGTCCTCCTCGACGAGCGACGCCCAGCCTTCATGCAGGCCCTTGGTTCGCATCTGCGGCGCGAAATAGTATGCCTCGCGGCGTACAATCGCGATCAGCGCGCGTTCATACGGCTCAAGTGGCGCAGCGTACTCGAGGAATTCGAGGAGATCAAACATGGGCTCCGGCGGGATTTTGAGGCCTTTCTGAATGATGCGCTCAAGCTCCTTTCGTTCGGTAATCTTGGTGCGCTGCCACTCGATCCACTCGGGCGGGTTCAGCCACTCATCGAAAGATTCAGGGAGACCTTCCGGAACCTGTATTCGTTTCGGTACCAACTCTTCACGCCGCTCGATCTCTTGCTCTGCATTAGAAAGCGGGCGCGCTCTCCTGCGCAGGTACGGAGCGTGGGCATCAATGCACCAGCGGAAAGAGAGCACCGTGTCGTAAAATTGTTTGACCTTCTCTTCGCCGTGCTCTTCGACGAACCGCTCAAAGAGCATCCTATGGTCCGCCATGACGTTGTGCATGTTGCGGTTGGTCGGAGAGAAGTACGCGTTGCGCTTATAGAGGTCGACGTGACCCGTAACGTGTGCCATAACCGACTTGTTCGTTATGAGCGAGTTTGGACGCAACAAACATGCATGGACGACCGGCAGTGTGTTCACGACGATTTCCATCACGCGGCCGAGGCCATAGCGCGAACGTTTTTTGTAATGGATTGCCGTCTGGCCGTGCTCCCAGTGCGGGAGAACGACCGGGAAGCCGTGCGTCGCCACTATTTCGCTCATTTCATCAAAGTCGACGATCGTATACACCGTTGGCGAGAGGTCGAGGCCGTAGCGGAGCGCTCGACGCTCTATCTCATACTTCCAGAGCTTCAATTCTGTCGGAAATACATATTCTTCAATCATCGGTTCACCCTCTCTACTATATGTGCACTGCGCTCAAGCAGTGTGTTCGTTTAACGAACCATCAGTTTCCGTCGTGTCTTCTGCTAGAAACTATAGCATACAAAAAAAAGTTTGCCAGTGGGAAGTGATCCCACTGGCAAATAGCGTGTACACGCATGACTCCATGACTCAGTGACCTTTTTTAAAGTATGTCTTGATCGCGTCGATCACCGAGCTGTACATATCGTCGCCGCTTTTAATCTCCGCAAGCGCAACGGTCTCGACGTCCTTGAATTTCTCCTCGAGCAGCTTCCCAATCGTTCCCGGCGCAGAAAAGATCGATGCGCCTGAACGCTCGTACGCCCCCCAAAAGTCACGACCAGCGGTGATTTCGCCATAGCTATATTGATTTGCGATCGGCAGCAGTTGGTCGCGCAGGATGCGCTCGTATTGAGCGTTGTCGTTGCTCGCATTAAAACCGTCCGAGAGGTATAGGAAGTAGATGTTCCAGTCCGCGACCGGGTAGTGCTTGTCGACCAGGCGGTGTGCTTCCACGTGGCCCGAAGACGCCTCGGTGCCTCCGCCCGAGCGGATCGTAAAGAACTCCTTTTCATCGACCTCCCAGCCCTCACCGTGGTGGACCACGTAGCGCACCTCGATGCCGTCGTAGTTTCTCGACAGCCACCACTGGCAGAGGCCACAGAGGTAGCGTGCCGCACGCGTTTCTTCGGGTCCCATAGAACCGGAAATATCGCGGATAAAGAATACAGCCGCGTTATTTTTTGGCTCACGAATGACCGTCCAGGACTTGAAACGGAAATCTTTCGGGTGTGGAACGACGACGAGCTTATCTGGTGGCCGATAGAGTCCCTCAGCGATCGAGCGCTTCATCGCCTCCTCAAAGGTGCGGTCCTCATGGAGCTGCGATTTTGGCCCGACGCGCGAAATCGTATTGTACTTTTCGCGCTCCTCGCTAATGCTCCGGTCGCCTTTGGGCTTGATACGCGGAAGTTCAAGCGCCTCCTGGAAGAAAGCCTCGAACTCCTCCGGCGTGACGTCCACGTCTATTGATATGGGGCCACCGCCAGTTGCGCCGGGTTCTTTGCATCCATCGCCGTCGTCCTCATCTGGCTGCGTCGGTCCCAGGTCGTCTCCGGGTTTACCTTCACCTTGCCCGACGCCCGTTTTGGGGAAGCCGTAGCGCCACGAAGGGATTTCAAACCAGTCCATGGCGATGGTGATGCGCTTCTTGCCGTGCAAATTCGCGGGTATTGTCCCGCGGCGTAGGTACTTAGCAAGATCGCTCCGCGCCCGCCGTTTTGCCATCTTGAGAAATTCTTCTTCGTCGTGTTGTATGCCAAAGAGCCGACTCATCAGAGTGTCCTCCCTGTTCTACGGGTTTACAGTGTCTACTAATACTAACCATACGCCAGGTAATAGGAAACGTCCAGCAGTGTATAACTTCTGCTGGACGTGTGCGGAGGTGGTCCTCTTAACCCTCCTTTTTTCTGGTGCGAACAAGCGCCGATGCGAAGTATACTAATACTTCCTGAGCGCACACTTCACAGTATGTCTCGCGTTCCGGCCCGAACTTTTGGGTCATGAGGTTCTGCCGTACGCGATCTATAACGCGCTCACTCTCAGTCGCCTCACTCTCTTCGCCGGCTCGAGCGCGAGTATCGACAATAGTCTTTCGTGCGATGAGCCGTTCCCAGTTGATCCGCTCCTTCACCTGGTCAAAGAGGAAGAGCCGGAGCGCACTATAGAGGCGTTCGTCGGTGCGGTAGTCGAAGGGCGATTTCGTCTTATCGCGTTCGCGCTGGAATGAATGCCGCTGCATCTGGTTGAGGACCTTCTGCCGGAAGTCTGCATGGTCGGTAATGCCGATCTTATTCTCGATCGACTCCAGCCAGCTCGTCTCCGGTTGCTCATCCTCATCCGTGATGGGATTGCGGATGCGCTCCTTGTTGATGAACGCCGCCGTGTGGCTGATGTAGCGTTCAAAGAGTTCGACCATTTCGTCCTCGCTACCCGACGCAGCCTCTTGGATATCGCCCGCAATATGCTCTTCCATTTCAGCCATTGCGGCCGCGTGCAAGTTCTCATACCGCTTGCGCTGGTCCTCGCTCGTGATGTGCTGGTGGTGCTTAAGGCCGTCACGCAGCTCGCGGAGTACGGAAAAGAAGTTGACGCACTTCTCACCCTCCTCGGCCATACACGCGGCTGAGATTTTGTCGTTAATATAGCGCGGCGATATTGCCGGTTCGAGCCCCTCGCGTTCCGCTTCTTTCTGGAGCTCAGGGATTGAGTCCTCGCTGAAGCCCACTACCTGCCGGCCGTCATAGAGCTTAATTTTGTCGCGAAGCGTGAGGTTTGCCTTTTTCGGCTCCTCAAGCCGCGTCGCAAGCCCGTAGTACGAGGCATAATAGATGGTCCGCGGAGCCATATGCTTGCCACCGGTGCGCTCTGGGGTAAAGAATTTTCGGTAAATCTTTACCTCGTCGGAGAGCCGAAGGATATAGGGGATATCCACCACGATCATTCGATCCCGCAGCGCCTCCATCTTGTCATCCTGGAGGAGCCTTTTATACTCCGGCTCATTCGTGGTGCCGAGGATAAAGAGATCAACGTCGACCTCGGTGAACCCTCGGGGCTGCACGCGGTGCTCTTGCGACGCGCCGAGACAGTCATAGAGAAATTGGAGCGCGAATTTGAGCTGTTCCTCGAAGAGGAGCCCGCCGCGGTTTGCCGCCATGTAGTGTCCGGCCCAGTCAAAAGTGCGCGGGTCAGTCGGCGAGCCAAAAGCACCGAGGTTCGCGTAGTCAGTCGAGCCGAGAAACTCGGTGACGTCTTGGTCTTTTTCTGACTTCGGCCGCGTGATCACGATACCTTGCCGGAGCGTCTTTGAGAGCACATACCGCTGTGTGCGCAGGTGTTTTTCCACGACGGTTTTCCAGTTATGGTTGTACCGCCGCATGAACTTGCGGAAAATCGAGTTGCAGAGCGTACAGGGATTTCCCTCGACGGAAAAGAGATTCGGTACTTTCTCCGCGGCTCTACCAGCGATGTAGCTGCGTACTTGTTCTCGGATATCGAGCGGCAGGACACGCAGCGGCTCCTCGTGAAGGGGACAGTCACGTCGATTTCTCTCGAAGCGACGTGTGGATGTACCGAGGATCTCGATACCTTCCTCGTCGTCCGGTTCGACGATCCAGTAGGGGCTAAAGAGCTGCCCTTCCGGCTTGCGCGTATAATCTTCAAGCGTGAGCGCAATGAGTTCCGCAAAGGTACTCTTTGCAGTACCTACCGGGCCACGCAAGAGATACATACGTCTCTCCTGCCCGAGGCCGTGCGCGGCGGCTTGAAACACCCGCATGATGCGCATGAGTGAGAGGTCCACATTCCTGCCGTAGATGGCGTGGCGGTGGTCGGGCGTAAATGGATCGTCAAAGACGTTATAGCGCACCACTTTTCGGCGCAAGAAAGTATATTCTTCCCTGCCGTAATGCGCGAGCGAGTCTGCGAGGCGCTGGTGTGCAGTGCGGATAGTCGGGGGGTAGTCAACGCATTTGTAAAGGTACTCAGCGAAGTCTCCCTCCCACACGAGTTCTTCCGGTACTGAAATTTCTGGTAGGGCATCCATGTCCAACCGTTCTTGTGCGTCCATACGATTATCCTTTTTCTAGTGGGGAAGTACATCGAGGACACGAGGTCTAGACAGAGGTCTAGACAGATAGCTTCTTATCGCAGAATACCTTAAATTGTTTAGTCTGTATCGTTGACACAATAGCCAAATTGTATAGCAGTTTTGATGTTTAAGCACCCCCGCTCCACACAGCAGTATGTTCAGTTCAGTTGTATTTTCATAGCGACAGTCTATACTGTGCGTATAACTGATTCAAACGATTTGCCGTGTTCTGTTCAACACTCGGTGTTGAACGGTATCGAGCACGGCGATACGGGCCGTTAGCTCATTTGGTAGAGCGCCTCCATGGCATGGAGGAGGCGACCGGTTCGAATCCGGTACGGTCCACCAACGATGATTTTGTGCCGTCAAAGACGGCATTAAGCTCGTAGATTAGCCCTAGTTTTGCGGTTCGAAAACCTTTTTCCCGATCATACGGCAGTCCGGCAGGGAACAGCAGTTTTTGGAACCGCGGCCGGAGGTCCTGCGAGAGATCAAAGCAGTGCCACCGGAAATTTTTGATAGATTGACAAATCTTGTAGATATGATACGCTACTGTCATCAAACGCAGTTCTTTTCATGTAGACCACCCTTTCCTGAACAACATGTGAAAGTCATAGCGGGTTCTTCTTATCGACTGTAATGAGAGGAGGTTATCTTGCCAAAAGAAACCAACAGCAGTAGTCATAACCCCAACCCTTTTGCTAAGGGAATCACTCCACGCGAGGTCCTCAATCATTTAGTGCTTGAGGAGCCATCACCCGAAGCCTTTAAGCGATACAAGGCTAGCAAATGGTACACGATCACGCGGGCTTTGAAGCTGCGGGCTAACCGTTGGTATCGCATACAAGTCTATGCGAAGCCAAGCGCTGCTGGTGATGCCATGACCAGGCTCAAGAAAGAGTTTGGCAAAGAAGGATTCGAGTTCGTGCACCACGACGGCAAACTATGGGGGAGATATGTGGCCACAAACAACAATGAAGTCACGGACACTCAAGGCCGTTCCAGTGCAGCCTCAGTTCTCAAAGGCAAGCAGGACGATCATGGTGACGAAGAGGACCGGAGCGCTACCGGAGGGGAACGTTAGAAGGAAAGTCGCTTCCAAATCACGTACGCGATGGAACTCGACTGTTCCGTTTGGGCCAGTCCTAAACTGGTGCACACTTTAATACAGCCCGCAAGGTGTCTCAAAGGGTGGTCACAACTTGTTGGGTCAACCAAAAGCAACCATGCTTCACAGCCTCTGGTTGCTTTTCTCTTTCCATGTCTAAGAGAAACCCCCTTGGAGGTCTGACTCACATGGGTATGATGCAGTAGATATATTGTCCCAAATCGAGTGATGCACGCTATACGCCACACGTTTTTTTGGGTTAGCTGCACCGACTTTTTACGAAGCGCATCATCTCACCTCCCCGAGCATCGGTATCCCGAGCCGACGGCGGGGGCATTCTCCTCTGAAAAGCATCGTGCTGCGGCGTGCGCTCTCGGCACGCTCGCCGCAGTGTTGCTGCCCCGCGATAGCTTTGAAGCTCGAACCGAGAAACACCGTGTGTTTGCCATACTTGCGATCTACTGCATCAACCGCGTCGTATACTTTCGAGAGTGTGAGCGCGTGGAGAGTGTCGCCAAAGAGATCCATCTGCCGCACAGAGCTCGCGATGAGGTCTGAGAGAACGACGCCGGTGAGACGGTATCTCTCGTGCGGCGAGTACACGCGGTTGAGCTCGGCGTCTATCAGGGCCACGATCTCCTGCGGAAGCGCCGTGGGGCGGGAGAGGCGGATTTCGTAGCCCACGTGTCGGTACACCTCTGTGCGGAGCAGGAAAAACACGCGCCGCGCCGCAAGGCCGTGCCGCCTCGCTTTTATGCACGCGTTCTCCGTGTTTTTCGAGAGCTGTGCGAGGATAAACGCCCGCTCGGAAGTTGGCGGAGTAAACGTCTTGGTTTTGCTGATGCTCTTGTAGTCGTGCTTCTCCTCAAGCTCAAGTGGGAGCACGGCAGTGCCGCGGAGCTCGTGCCATATCTCCCGATGGGGCTTCGTTACTGTAGCCGCGATCCATCGCTCGTCTCTTCGAGCGAAGTCGAGCGCGGTCTTGATGCCAAACTGCGCGAGGTAGGCGGTGGTCTGTTCACCTATACCCCACACGTCACCTATCGGTACATTCGCGAGAAACTCATGCAGATGCTTGCCGGAGATAACGACAAGGCCGGCGGGCTTGCGCAATTTGGAACCGATTTTCGCCACCACTTTCGTCGGCGCGAGGCCGAGAGAGAATGTAATCCCAAGCTCTGTTTCGAGGTCGTGCTTGATGCGCTGCGCTATCTCTATGTACGTCATGCGTAGCGGCCTGCGCAGGCCGGTAATCTCTGCGAAGCACTCGTCTATGCTGTACTCCTCGACGAGCGCGGTATAGCGCCGCACAATCGAAAACATCCGCTTTGAGAATAGACTGTACGTCTCGTAGTCGGACGGTAAGTGGATGATGCCGGGACAAATCTGTTTGATCTCCCGTATGCTCATGCCGCGCTTGATGCCGAGCGCCTTCGCCTCGTAGCTCACCGCAGAGGCGATGCCGCGCTCTTTTCCCGTGATGATGGGCTTCCCTTTGAGCGCGGGATTCACCGCCTGCTCGCAGGAGGCAAAGAACGCGTCCGCGTCTATGTGGAGAAAAGCGCGCGGGAAGCTCTGAAGTGAGAGCGGCTGTTCCATGCTCAATACTTGCGCACCACGGCTTTTACAACGGCGACGATGCGCAAGGCCTCCTTCGGCACGATTGGTTTGTACGCCTTGTTTGCCGGTTCAAGGTAGAGCCTCTCGCCGCGCTTGCGCAAATACTTCATGGTCCACTCGCCGTCAACCTCGGCGATCACAATACTGCCGACTTTCGGATTTTCCGTCCGCTCCACGATCACCATGTCGCCCTCGCAGATGCCCGCGTCTATCATAGAGTCGCCTTTCACCTTGAGGATGTAGCTCGCTTCTTTGTTTTCAATCAGGTAGTCATCGAAGCTCATGGTGTCCACAAGCTCCTCCTCGGCAGGCGAGGGGAAACCCGCCTCTACAAGCCCGAGAAGCGGCGTCTCGCCATAGAGCCGCGCGGGGAGCAGCCTTCCGGAGCTATCGCGCGTGATCACTCCGGCGTCAATAAGCCGCCACGCGAGACGGTACGCCGCGTTCTTGGACTTATAGCGCATAAGCGCGGCAATCTCCGAGTATGACGGCATCCGCCGGTGCGTGCGGTAAAACGCGGCGATTTTGTTGCGCTGTTGATTGAGCGTAGTCACGCTACAGAGTATACGTGAACGCTCGTTCACCTGTCAAAGCAGCGGGGGTGTGTATAATTGCGCTATGTGCGGCCGATATACCATTTTCACCAAAGCAGAGGCTCTGGTTGCCACTTGGAGATAATTGGAGCATCGCCATTGAGGATGTGTTTATCTCCGTTATCCGTCCCTAATTGCGTGCGACTATATGTTCAAAGATTACTGGGAGCAAAAGAAACATCTCATTCAGCTCGTAGGGATATTGACTGGCGTTGGAGCATTGTTTTTATCAATTACCCCTCCAGAAAATGTTGACGCACGACAGGCTCTATCCAACATCCAATTCGTATGGTTGGTCGTCATTACTTTTAGCTGCAGCGTTCTCTTTATCAGCTTCCTTAATTTCTCGGTTGACGTTGAGAAGCATTACGGATCAAAGTGGGCTGTAAATTTGAAAGAAACTCTCTCATTGGTAATTTTTCTTTCGTTGTTATACTTCCTAAAAAATCTGTGGGCCTACATCATTGGGCTATACTCGTCGTCGTTTTGGGATTTTCTCCAAGGAATCTATGTCGGTATCTTTATAACAGTTGGTGTCATCTTTTTTCACTTCTCTCACAAACTTGTTGCAAAAATCAATCGCACCTTTCACCGGACCATGTTACTGCTTGTCTCTTATGTTGTGTTTAGTTCACTAGCGGGATTCATGTCATTATTTATCAATAATAAGGGAATCACTTTTAACTTCTCGACACTGCTATTTTTTACAGGATTTGTATTCGTACTATTACTAGCGATTACGTTCTTTGATGAGCTCATACGTTGGAAGAAAAAAGTGGCGAATGAAAAATGAAAAATTTGGAACAGTCAACAAAAATGGGAACAACAAGGATTTTTTTGTTAGCTGAAATGCCGCTACGGTCTTTGAAACCGTAGCGGCTCGTCCCTTTCTTTTTAGCGCGCACGCATGGCAAACACGAGCGCGCTATCAGGGAGCATCATCGTTGCTCGTGCTCCGAGGTTATGCTCTGTTGAGACTCTAGGAACTCGCGGGCTTCACTAACGCTTGAATACTTTATACCCGCCGCGATGGAGTTGTAACCCATACTCAATGCGAACCGGATCACGAAAGTCCCGATATCCGAGCGGCTTTCTGTTCAAAAGCTCCTCAAACCGTTTCGCTCTTTCCCGCTTCCAATAACTTATTGCTCCTTTCTTGCACGCAGAATCCAGTGAAGGTTCTAATCCACTGAATTGATCTCGCGCGTTATCGATAATACATAGGAGAAGTTCTTCAATCCGATTGTCCGGATCAGCGAGAAGTTCATCCTCGGTCTCATAGGAACGGTAGATTGCACGGAGCATATCCCATGCCTTTGGCGAAAGTCGGGGCGGCAGTTCGTCTGGATGTTCCGGCATGTACGACTCCCTTTCTAAGTTTGCACACTATAGGACTTACTTGCCTCCTTTTCATCACACAATCACTCCGACCTGTGTTCTGTAGTTGTGTTCTGCTGCGACTCTAGAAACTCGCGGGCTTTATTGAGAGATCCATCAAAAAAAGAAAACTCGACGGTCAACCCAAGCGTGGCAGAAATCTCCCGTAAATCCGACCTCATCCTGTTCAGTAACGCCACGAGACATACTTCCGGTTCCGCTTCTGCCTTTTTCCTCTCTCTCTCCCCGATGAGCCTTGCGAGTTCAACCACAAGCTGTGCGATCTCCGGTGAAATCATACCTGCCTCCTCTCGATCACGGTTCTCTGTGGTGACTTCCGTACCACGTTCAGCGTCATATCAAAGAAACTCATCACCCATATCTCCTCTTCGATGCCCGCGATATCAAGGACGTGTTGTGGTTGCGAGAATTTTCTCACCAGATACCCGAAGACAAACAGCGCACAATCGTCTATCCATTTTCCCACGTCCTGACAAACACGGGTAAAGTACCGCTCCACGAATCTCCTCTTCCCCTGATCCTCCCACGGCTCGTGCGCCGCAAGGTAACGCTCTCTGCTTGCTTCGCCCCACACTTCTTCGGTGGCGAGCAACCCGCGCTCGCCGATGGCGAGGAGCAAAATAGAGCGAAGTGCATCAGTCGCGTTCGCCTGCCGTGCTTGGCGCACATACCTACTCCTGAACCGGAACATGAGGCGGATCACTTGCGTCCTTTCTTCGTAAATCCGTCCTCGGCGGTTAAAGAACATCCCGTCAACCTCGTACATAGACCACCCACGAAATGGCGATCGGTACATCGCGATGCGTTTTTTGACTCGCTCAAGTGATGACTCCGGAGCTTCCGGCCGTTCCATCGTACCATATTGATACGGATCAAAAAGGTTTATATAAGCGGCCAGCTCTATGAGAAGCCCTTCTGCGTTTTCGTCCAGATACGTCTTTACCTCTTGTTCTTGATACCCAACTCTCAGACTGTCAAAAATTCTCGCCTGATACTCAACTTTTTTTGGAAAGTACACTTCTGCGAATATACCGCCTTCGCCTCGGGTAAACAGGTACATCGGCTGGGGTTCTGCCATTAGGCGTCCTCCTTATGCAAGGTATTTCAATCCTCCTTAATCCGTATTGTATATAGCATACAAATTATGGTTTGTCTAATCTTCGCAAAGTAACCACTCACACCCGTCTTTGCGAGCGACTGAAAGGAGCGAAGCAATCCAGGGGTTTTGCGTACTGACTCTGGATTGCTTCGTCGCTCCGCTCCTCGCAAAGACGGCTCTATGACACAGCATTGTGATAGGTGTGAGCGATTACTTCGCAAATTTGCTGACTCTGTATCGTCGGGCTGGGGATGGCTACGTCCGCGTTCTTGGGTCCCACATGCTTTTGTATGGTGAAGGAAGCAGGTACCCGATTTTTGGGTCTGGGGGTCGGTTCGAAAAAGTAGAAAGAAAATAGAAAATCTCCCCAGTACGGCAAGCGCACGGAAGCGATGGCTGCGGAAGCGGGGAAGCGCTGGCGTGGGTAGTATGCGCGGCGGTCCTTATTTTAAGCCACCAAATCAACACCGATCTCCATTTTCAACTGGTGCCACCACTGCAATTCCTGTATAATTTGGTTCAAGCTAAATCCTCGGTAGTCCACCTTCTTCATCGGCGACACGGTACTGTCTTCGTAGCTTAGAACGACCGCGTTTCTTCTCTCGTCTGACGGATGCTGTTTTCTAAAAAACCCATGGCGACAAAAAACATCTGTATTTGGGGAGACAGTATCACCTACGGCGCGTGGGACACTGAAGGCGGCTGGGTGGACCGGCTTCGCCGTCATCTTCACGAGCGAACGATTGCTTCCGGGTTTGATGAATACTTCTGGGTGTATAATTTGGGCATTCCGGGAGACACGACCGATGATATACTTCAGCGGATTGATGCGGAATGTAGAGCGCGCGAACCGCACATCAGCATTTTTGCCGCGGGTATCAATGACAGCTCGCGCCTCGCGGAGACGGGTCTCCCGCGGGTTTCGGTGGAGCGTTTGCGGAAAAACGCATCGGCGCTGATACGCCGCGTGCGAGAGGTTTCGGAAGCTGTTTTTTGGATCGGCCTCGGTATAATTGATGAATCTGCGGTCGCCGCAGAGCAGGAATCCAGCGCTGATTTTCGCCACCAAAGCGTCATAGAGCATCACGAAGCGCTCGCTCGCGTCTGTCTCGCGGAGCATGTTCCGTACCTCGACATGCTCAATGTGCTTGCGCCGGAAGATTTGATCGACGGCCTGCACCCGAACGCCGTTGGTCACCAGAAAATGTTTGAACACATCCGAGATTTCTTGGTAGCGCAGGGCGTGCTCGCGAGATAGCCCGTAGCTTAGGCCCCATCCATAAATAACTTCCCCATCTCGCACCCACTCGGCACCCTTATGCAACTCGTGCTCAATCGCGAATCCTCATCGTATCTCGATCGGGTTTCGGATTCGCTCATTCCGCGCCAAGCTGCATCAGGGCACGCATTGAGCACGATGTCGGTGAATTTATTTATGGACGGGGCATTGGTTGTTTCCTGACTCAAAACCTTTTGGGCGGTGCGTGCGTGTTGCGCCGTGATGTTTTTTTTGCGAGAATGATGGCGTATGGTGATTACGTATTACGGACACGAGTGTTTCAAGGTGCAGTTCGGGGATGTCGTCATTGCGATAAATCCGATAGCAAAGAGTTCGCGGTACAAGAGCGCGCGTTTCGGCGCGGACATCGTCCTTATCGGGATGAATGACGCGGACCACAACGGCGCCTCGGAGGTTGCCTTTGGCGGCAAGGAGCCGTTCGTTGTGCGCGGCCCCGGGGAGTACGAGATCCGTGATATTGCGATTAAAGGATTTGAAGCGCCGCGCGCGCCGGACGGCTGTAGCCGCACGATTTATTTTCTTACCCTTGAGGGTGCGAATCTCTGCATACTGACCGGACTCCATACGGCGAGTCTCCCTGCGCCCGTGCTCGAGACTCTTGCTGACGTTGACGTCCTATTCATACCGATAGCGGGCGGCGAGGTGCTCTCTCCTGCGGATGCTTACAAGCTCGCCGTCTCGCTCGAGCCGCGGATCATCATCCCCATGCGTCACGGCGAGCACAAAGACGCGGTGAAAACTTTTCTGAAGGAGGGTGGCGTCGAAAAAACGCAGATGGAATCAAAGCTCACGGTGCGCCGGAAGGACATCGCGGACAGCGCTGGCCAGATCGTCGTGCTTGCGCCGGTCGGAGGAGAATAATTTTGTCGAATTTCCAAGTTCCAAGCGTACAATTTCCAAGTAATTTCCAAATCTCAAAGCTTCAATTTCCAAACCCGAACGTTTGCCGTGTTTGAGATTTAAAAATTTGGAAATTGGAATTTGTTTGGAAATTGATTATTTTGAAATTGGAAATTCGGTCTTTTATGCTCGACCGCCTCTACGATCTCCCTGAAGAAAAACGCCGCGGCGTGGCGCTGGTCTGCGCCGGAGTCCTAGCGATGCTTATCGTGGGCGCTTGGTTTGTTGGTTTTATGCAGCCGCTATCGGGCGCCCGCAGAGCGGATGTGGGCAGCGTCAGCACGAGCGCGCAGACGGTGAAGGACACACTTTCACCGCTCCGCGCGCTTAGCCAAAGTTTCAGCGCGCTCACGCGGAGCGTGCGCGGTGAGCTCGGCGGCGTGCTGCTCGGAATCGAGGGGCAGAGTGATGAGAAAAAAGATACGAGAGTAGAGAACGAAACGTCGAGCGTAGAAAGTGTAGAGTCGACTCTTGATGCGTCGATGAGTTCTTCGACGCCAGAAGCGAAAGCGGAAAACGGCGAGCAAATAGAAAATGAAAATTTAAATGAAGAGAGTGGAGAGTGGAAAGTAGAGAGTGGAGAGTAGGCGCGCCAAAAGTTATCCACATTTTTTGAAAAAGTAATTTGTGTTTTCGATGTTCGTGCAGGATACTGTATGTATCACGCGCGACATCAAAGTAACATCGTGCAGAGCGCTCGGATAAATTTTTTTATTGCGCGTATGCATATGGTCGGTAATTGTCGCGCCCCTTACCAGTCAATCTTTCCATGATCATGGCAAAACGACGCAAGGCGCCCGCGGCGAAGAAGGTTGCACCGAAACGAAAGACCTCATCGAAGCGCAGGAAGTAAGAAGTCTCAGAGCCGCCACATCTGCGGCCTGCGACGCATCATAACACCCTCCATTCTCATGGAGGGTGTGCCGTTTTTGTGTTACGATAGAGTCCGCGATGTCTCTCCTTAAAACATTATTTGGCGGCGATACCGAGCGCCGCGTGCGAGCGGAATATGCCTCACGCGTCGAGCGGATTAACACACTCGAGGAGACGTACCGGGCGCTCGGCGAGGCTGATTTCGCGGCTCAAACCGCTCTGTTTCGAGAACGGCTCGAGAGGGGCGAGGCGCTCGGGTCGCTTCTTCCCGAGGCGTTTGCGGTAGCGCGCGAGGCCGCGCGGCGCACTCTCGGCCAGCGGCACTTTGATGTGCAGCTCATCGGCGGTATTGCGATGCACGAGGGTAAGATTGCCGAGATGAAGACCGGCGAGGGGAAGACGCTCGTTGCGACCCTGCCAAGCTATCTCAATGCGCTTCCAGGGCGCGGCGTGCATATTGTGACGGTGAATGACTATCTCGCGCGAAGAGATGCGGTGTGGATGGGACAAATACACCACCTGCTTGGGCTCTCTGTCGGATGCATCACGAGTGATGCGAGCTACCTTTATGATCCTCTGCATCGCAGTGATAGCGCGAATCGAGCAGGTGGAATTTCCAATTTCCAATTTCCAATTTCCAATCAAATTCCAAATTCCAAAAAACAAATTTCAGACAGTGGTGACGCGTTGGATGAAGAACGCGACATCGAAGGATATTTTCGGGTGGTGCATGAATTTTTGCGGCCGGTGAGTAGACGCGAGGCGTACGCCGCGGACATCACGTACGGGACGAACAGCGAATTCGGTTTTGATTATCTGCGCGACAATACCGCGCTCGCTGCCGCGGAGCTTCGGCAGCGCGGCCACGTCTTTGCGATCGTTGACGAAATTGATTCGGTGTTGATAGACGAGGCGCGCACGCCGCTGATCATCTCAATGCAGGTCGCGGAATCCGAGCGGCTGTACGATCGCTTTGCCGCGATTGCGCGCGATCTTATCGAGGGTGAGGATTACACGCTCGATGAAAAGTTCCGATCAATCGCGCTCACCGAGAGCGGCATCGAGAAGGCGGAGCGCGCGCTTGGTGTCGGGAGCATTTACACGGACGCCGGTATCGCCTATGTACACCATCTCGAGACCGCGGTGCGGGCGCGAGCACTCTACCAGAAAGACCGCGAATATGTCGTGCGCGACGGAGAGGTGATCATCGTGGATGAGTTCACCGGCCGGATGCTCCCCAGCCGCCGCTGGAGCGAGGGACTGCACCAGGCGGTCGAGGCGAAGGAGGGCGTGCGCGTGAAGGAGGAGACACGCACCGCAGCTTCAGTCACGTATCAGAATTACTTCCGCATGTATGAGAAGCTTGCGGGCATGACTGGCACGGCTTTCACGTCTGCCGAGGAGTTTTATAAAGTCTACGGCCTTGAAGTCGTGGCAGTGCCGACGAACCAGCCTATTGCCCGAGCGGATCGGAATGATCTTATCTTCCAGACCGAGCGCGGCAAATTCAGAGCGATCGCACAAAGGGTGAAAGAGCTCCACGAGCGCGGACAGCCCGTCTTAATCGGCACGGTTTCAATCGAGAAAAACGAACTTCTTTCCGCGCATCTCAAGCAGGCGGGCGTACCACACGAGATCCTCAATGCGAAGAATCATGAGCGTGAGGGTGAGATTATCGCTGAGGCCGGCGGGCGGGGGAGTGTCACTGTTGCGACGAACATGGCTGGACGCGGCGTCGACATTAAACTCGGCGGCGCTGCGGCAAGTCCCGAGGCTGCGGCGGAGATCAAAAGTTTCGGTGGGCTTTTCGTGCTCGGTACCGAGCGGCACGAGGCACGTAGAATTGACAATCAGCTCCGCGGCCGCGCGGGGAGGCAAGGAGACCCGGGGGAAACTGAGTTTTACATTTCACTCGAGGACACGCTGATGCGCGTTTTTGCCTCGGACATGATTAAAAATATGATGGGGCGTTTCGGCATCCCCGAAGACGAACCGATCGAGAACAAGCTCATCTCACGGGCGCTCGAGTCGGCACAGACCAAGATCGAGGGCTTTCACTTCGATGCGCGTAAGCGGATCCTCGAGTACGACGACGTGCTCAACAAACAGCGCCAGGCGATTTATGCGCGGCGGCACACCGTGCTCGAAGGGAGCGCGGAGGAGCTTCGGGGACTTCTCGACGAGGTGGTCGGCGAGGGTGAAGAGCTTGCGGGCTCACTCCAAACCAAGCGCGAGGAGTTCGGCGAGGAGCAGTTTTTCGCCGCGCTCCGGCGGCTCATGCTCCAAACGGTAGATTATTTTTGGATGCAGCATCTTGAGGTGATGGACTACATGCGCTCGAGTGTGGGGCTTCGAGCCTACGGCCAGCGTGACCCGCTGGTCGAGTACAAGAAAGAGGGAACGCGGCTCTTCCGCGAGATGCTCGCGGCGACGAACGACCACATCGCAGAACTTCTGCCGCACCTTGCGCCGCAAGCCTTCGCCCTGAGTGAGCGCGCCGCCCGCGCGGCGCGCTCACGAATCCAGCTTTCCGGCGGCGGCGTGATCGGCCTCGCCGATACGGCGCGTGAGCTCGCCGGGGAAGTAGTGCAAAGTGCACCCACGCCTACGTTTACTCGCGAGGTGCGCCTCTCGCCGCAGGCGGCTCTCGTGTCTCGTCTCGGAGCGCAACGAGGAGGCGGGGGCAAAACAAACGTGGGCCGCAACGACCCCTGCCCGTGCGGAGCGAAACACCCTGATGGCCGTCCGATAAAATACAAACACTGCCACGGCAAAGATGCTTGAGAAAAGGGGCAGTGAGCGGAGTCCGCCAAAGCCCGAGTATGGGCGTCGGCGGACGGCAGCGGTAAGAAATATAAAAAGTGCCATGGGCAATAAAATAAGGAAGGAGTAGTTTTTAGACGACTATCCTGATGAGGGTGTATCGCATTGGTTGCATAATCAATCCAAGCGTATACAATGAGACCATGAAGCAACGAGAATTTACTGCAATTTATCAAAAACGAGGCAGGGGGATAGTAGCGTGGGTGGAAGAAGTTCCAGGCGTCAATACACAGGGACGAACCCTACAGGAGGCCAAAGAGAATCTTAAAGAAGCGCTCCAATTGATTTTTGAGACCAATCACGCCCTTGCCATTGGCAAGGCTGTGGATGCGCTTCGCGAATCCATTCGCATCGCAGTTCCCGCCTAAGTTTTATGAGGCGCGTTATATTTTTGCGCTATCTGCACGAGCAAGGGTGCCTCTTGGTCCGTGAAGGAAGGAGGCATTCTGTTTTGTTAACCCGAAAGAAGAGCGAAGTTCGACAGTTCCACGGCATAACGAGATTAACAGCTTTCTTGCAAAAAAGATTTGTAGAGACCTCGGTATCCAGATAATTCAGAAAAAATAGATCGCCACACAATTCTGCAGAGCCGTTTTTGATTTATGAAAAAAAATTGTTTCTCACATCTTCTGCTGGCATGGTCATGGATAGCGTTGTGCGGCATTTCGACAAGCCGGTCGCTGGCCAGAAGTGCGCGTTTATCCTAACCGCCTCGGAAGCGGAGCAGGGTGACAAATGGTGGCTGCGAGAAGATCGCGACGCGCTCACGAGCGCGGGGTTTGACGTGTTTGATTACACGCTCACTGGAAAAACTTCGGAGGATGTTGCACAGGCGCTCAAAGACGCAGACGTACTTTTCGTCGCTGGCGGTAAGACCTTTTATTTGCTCGGACAGGCGCAGAAAAATCGAAAAGTGTCACGGGCGTAGAGAGTAACCGCTCACGCTCGTCATTGCGAGCGCAGCGAAGCAATCCAGTTGTTGAGCCGTAATTCTGGATTGCGGAGCCTGTCCAGAGCACAGCGTGGGATCGCTCCACTCCGTTCCACTCCTCGCAATGACGGCTTTGTTACGAAGTCTTGGGATAGGTGTGAGGAATTACCGTAGAGAAGGCCTTACGGCAAAAATTGTTTGAGCCAGTCGAGGAGTTTGTTTTTGGCGCGGCGGGCGACGCGGATACCCATGGGCTCCTCGTCGCTCTCTGCGGCAAGCCCCCAGAGGCATAGGCCATAGGCCACGGACCACGTGGTATCTCGGAGTTCACCCTGTGTGTTTCCAGGCAGGTTCGGCACCGCGACGCGCGAGGGGAGGCGGAGCGCGTTTTTCGCGAGCTCTTCAATAGACGCAAATGCCGAGCCGCCGCCGGTGATGAGGATTCCTGCGGGGAGTAAGCCGGCGCGGCCAATTTTTTTGAGGTGTGCTTCGATGAGCGCGAACATGTCGCTGAGCCGAGAGCGGATGATTGTATGAAGCTCCCGCTCGGGGTAGGCGAGCGAGCCCGTGCCGCTGCGCTTCACTTCCTCGGCGTCTTCAAGTGATATTTTGAAGCCGAGCGCGATGTCGTTCGTGACGTCGGTCGAGCCGATAGGGAAGACGTGAAGCGAGATTGGGATGCCGCTCTCAAAGATCGCGATCGAGAGCGTCTCAGCACCGATGTTCGCGAGGACGCAACCCGCGATTTTCTGCGCTGAGGTGAGCGTCACGAAGCTTGCCGAGAGCGGCGAAGCCATCACGTCGAGCACTTCGACGCCTGCCTGTTCCACCGCCTCGATGAGGTCGTTCACATGCTGCTCGAGCGCGGTAATAAAGAGAAGCTTTACCTCGAGTTTCATGCCGTGCATGCCGAGTGGCCTCCCGAGCACCTCTCTGTTGTCAATTTTATACTGGAGCGGCACCGCGTGGATTACTTTGCGGTTTGCCGCAAGTGGCGCGGGGATATTATTCTCGGCGGCCTCGTGTGCGAGCTTGACGTCCACTTCAGTGATCTCGGAATCCGCGCGGGTGACAATGGTGCTACCGCTCGCGACAGCGCCTTCGAGCCCGACGCCGCCGACCGCAAGGTAGGCGCCGCGCACGGAGGTTTTGGCGGTGTGGTTGGCGGTGGCGAGTGCTGCGCGGACGCTCCGCACGACGTCGGGGATGTTGATGATGTAGCCGTGACGCAGGCCTTTCGACTCCGCGCTTCCGCGGCCGATGATGTGCGGCGCGCTCTTTCCCGGTACGCGCTCGGCAATCACCACGCGTACGTGGCGCGAGCCGATATCAATTCCGGTGACGAGTGACGGACGGCGAGACATAGTGCGCGATGAGCGTCTGCTCCAGTTTGTCCATTCTACGCCCATGTGCGAGTCCCTTCAAATGGAGCAATCCGTGGATAAACAGGGTAGCGACCATGGCGCGGTATGTTCGAGCGAAGCGCGGCGCATCCATCCGCGCCGCGCGTAGATTCAGCACGATCTCGCCTGCGCTCTCTCCGAGCGGAAACGAGAGCACGTTCGCTGACTTGTCCTTGCCGCGGTAGCGGCGGTTCAGCGCGCGAGAGCGCGCGTCGCCGACAAGAGCGACGCTGAGATCATAGCGCGCGCCAAGTACCTTCTCGGCAAGAGCGCGGTAGGGGAGCGGCGGCCGCTGCGAGCGGGTCGTATTGGCGAGAGAGAAAGGCACAGGAGTCAAATTTTCAATTTTCAATTTTCATTGAATTTTCAATTCCTCAATTTTCAAACACGACGACGTTCGTCACTCAGTCATTGAAACATTGAAAATTGATTGAAAATTGCAAAATTGAAAATTGGAAATTTTTTCTTGCAGCTACCACGGCATCGTCATGGTCATCGGCGCCGCGGCTGCAGCTGGCGCTTCCCAGCTTGAAACGTCGAGCGAGATTGAGCGCTTTTCGCCGCCAGTCTCGAAGGCAAGGGCGCCGTGCGACAGCGCGTGATCATAAAGTTCTTTCGTGATGCGCACGTCGTCGAGGCAGTAGCGGCGGATTTTTTCGATCTCGCCCGTTCGCCACCAGCGGATCGCGTCCATGCCGTGCGCACTTTTATTTGTGCCAAGGGTTGCGTGCGCGAGCGCGTCGAGGCCGATGCGTCGTCCGAGGACACCCTCGACCTCGCGAAGGAGGTCGAGGGTGCGGAGCGAGCGAAGATTTCCGTGGTAGTACTTGTCGAGAATCGGGATGTCGAAATGGATTATGTTGAAGCCGATGAGCAGGTCTGCGCGCTCGAGGATCGGCCAGAGTCGTGGCAACTCATCCTCAAGGAAGCTCTGGTAGGAGTCGGTCGCGCTCTCGTAGATCCCCACAAGGGAGAGATCGAGTGCTGCAGGGTCGCGTCGTCCAATGTCTTGAAACGAGTTTTTGGTTTCGAGATCAAGAACAATCTTTCTCATAAGTTCAACGCGTATTTTGTATATCGTATCTTGTATTTGGAACGAATTTAAGTTTCGCAGTCGTTATACAAGATACAATGTATGAGCTTTTATATTACATGTGGAGTTGTACTATTGCTCGAGCTAGTTCATGTTCCCGTAGCAGCGTTTCTTTCCCAGTCGCCAACTCTTTTATTTTGTATTGCTTCGTTTTCACCTCCTCCTCTCCGAAGCATAGGATGTACGGCACGCCGTCCTTCACAGCCTTTTTAATCTGGTCTCCAATTTTACGGCTGGTGTAGTCTACGACGGTGCGTACGCCAGCCGCCCGCAGGCTGCCGGCGAGCGTCGTCGCCTCCGCAAAAAAGCGATCGTCGAGGGGGCAAACACAAAGTTGCGCCACGGAGCTGCTGCGCAAGTCTTTCGGAAACAGTTGATACGTCTCAAGCACGTCGCGGATCGTAACGTCCCCCATGCCAAAGCCGACCGCGCGGACTCCCTCGACACCAAAGAGCGCGGTAAGGTCGTCATACCTGCCGCCGCCAAAGAGTGAGCGACGGTTCTCGCCGCCGGTGTCGAAGACCTCGAAAATCATGCCGGTGTAGTAGTCGAAACCGCGCACGAGGTAGGGGTCGTGCTCGATATTTTCGATGCCGCGCGCGCGCAGTACCTCAAAAAGTTCACGGAAACCCTTGCCTTCCTCGGTTGCAAGGATCGTCTCTTGCACGCGCTCGTCCGTATAGCGATCAAGTATCACTCGCGCGAGCGTCGAGCCAACGATCTCGTCGAGCGCGGTTTCGTATTTTTCCACTTCGAGTTTGCCACGTTTGTCGAAGAGCGCGATGAGCTGTGCTGTTTTTTCCGGCTCAAGCGCGATCCCGCTATCGGCCGCGAGCTTCTCCAACACGCGCGGCACAATGCGGCGGTTGTTGAGCTTGATTGAGAACTGTTTTTGCGTGAGGCCGAATTCGAGGAGAATGCGTTGCGCGATTTCGATGATCTCGGCCTCGGCCGCAACGCCGCCTTCGCCGAGGTAGTCCACATTGAGCTGCCAGTGTTCGCGCAGCCGCCCTTTCTGCGGCCGCTCGTAGCGGAACATGTTGGCGATCGTGTACCAGCGTAGGGGAAGCGCGAGCTCGCGCCGCCGCCCTGCAACGAGGCGCGCGAGCGAGGGCGTCATCTCGGGCCGGAGCGCGACCTCCCTGCCGCCGCGGTCGGTAAATACATACATCTGCTCCCCTATGAGTTCCTCCCCCGACTTCGCGCGGTAGAGCTCGGCGGGCTCCAGCACCGAGGCGCTGTAGGCACTGTAGCCGAATGACTCGGCTACCCGCCGCATCACGCCAAATATATAGTTCTGCACCCGCTCGTCCTCCGGATAAAAATCCCGCACGCCCTTGTAGGGGTCGGTGGAGAGTTTTTCGCGTTTCTTTTCGTGCATGTTTCTGATTGTAGCGGAAAGAGGCGCGGGTCACAATGTGTGCCCTCGATTTATCAAGGGGAAAGGCGATGCCGGAGCATCGCCTTGTGCTGACTAAAAGTAATTTATTTCACTCGGTTCCTCCTTCGGGTTTCCCGGGCTTTTTTTATCCCGCACAGTGGACAACCATGGCCTCGAATACGTGAGCTTCCCACCGCCTCCCACGGATACGCGCACTTCTTGCATACCCACTTGAGCTTCTTTTCTGTCTCTGCGACAACCTCATCCGCTGGCAGGTCGTTCTCAGGAGCGTATTCGGCAAACAGGTCGGGATACAGATATGCAAGAGAGTTTGATTTGTCGGGTTTGACAGCTTTGTTGTCGCAAGCACGGCAACCGTCACCCCGTGCGCGTTTATTTCCTGGAACTACCCACCTATACCCACATGTGTGACACTTCCATTTGAGTTTTGCCGAGGTGTGAGCGACAACCTCATCTGGTAGCTGTTCATTATCGTCGGCATAATCCTCAAGTAATTCTGGATACATGCGAGCGAGAGAATTGGACTTGTCGGGCTTGACAATGTGGTTGGCACAAGCTCGGCAGCTCTTACCTGCCACTCGATTACTTCCCATTGATTCCCATCTGTACCCGCATTTCTTGCAGACCCACTTTAGTTTTTTATTGGTCCCCGCGACCACCTGATCGGCTGGTAGCTCGTTATCATCAGCGTACTCGGCAACCAGATGCGGATGGGTATGCGCAAGAGAGTTCGATTTGTCGGGC
>JAUYPI010000005.1 GCA_030697645.1 bacterium
CCAACCAACAATTTCCAAACAAATTCCAATACTCAAAATCCAATTTCCAAACACGGCATTCGTGTTTGAAATTTGATGCATTGGAATTTGAAGTTTGTTTGGAACTTGTGGGTTGGAGCTTGGAATTTACGTGAACTGGAGCTTGGAGCTTTCGCACGACGGGGGACATCGGATGTCTCGCAATTTCGTGGTTCAAAATGGAGCGACCTCGCCCGAAATTCGGCGAGGTCGTGAGTGTGACGCGCCCATATGTTACAACTTTTGTTCACTCCCCAACTCCAAAGAGCACCATTGTTTCGTTGTAGAATCGCGAGCTGATCTTTTCATGGTTGCGCAGCTCGCCGCCGAGGGGTGCCTGCTCGCCGTAGGTGTAGAAACCAAGGAGCGGCGTCGTGCGGCCGATCACATCGAGCACCGCCTGTATTTCTTCGTTCGCGCGCGTCCCGTAGAGCTTTTCCCGCGCGATGCAGTTGAACATGAGGACGAACTTTGGTTTCGATTTTTCGATCTCAAACTCGTGCATCATGTGCGCGGCGGCATCTTTCGCTGCCTCTATCGCTTTTTCCCGGCTCCCGATCATGAGGCGAACCTCGGAGCCCTCCGGGACTTCAGCGGCGCAGGTGATGGCGCCTTTCTCGTCAACGGTAATTGGATCGCGAATAAGATACTCGTCTTCGTACTCCGGAATTTTGAGGCCGATCGGGTAGGTGATTGCCATTCGCGCCAGCGCTTCTTTGCGGAGTTCTTTTGCCCGCTCGCCGAAATAATCCTCGTAGATACTGATCGCTGGTCTTCCATCGAGCTCATGGAGCACGGCACCGTCCGCCTTGGTAACCTTCATCGGCATGCCGATCGGCATCCAACCGTGCCTGACGCCGATGCCCATCGAAAACTTTCCGGAGAGCCCAAGCCCCGCGACGGCACCATCAGCTACTTCGTCATTGAGATACTGATAAGTCTTTTTGAACAGAAAATCATCCCCGGGAGCCCCACCGACCACCGGGAAGTGCTCCCCCAGTACGTCGAGCACGCCGCGGACGGTCTCGGCACCGTTCCCGGCAAGCACGTCCGGGAGCATGATAAACGAGCGGAGCGGCTCTTTTGCGGCCTTACGCACACTTTCGGCGACAGCTCGCCCCGCCTCGCGCGCACTGGCTTTGATATTTTTTCCGAGGCTCGCGGCGAAATGAATCGTATCGGATTGGATCGCCATAACCGCCACGGATTTTTGACTCGGACCCGCGTTCGTGATTTCTCCCGCAGCGGAGCATCCGAAGACGAGCGCTGTGCCGCCCACCTCAGAGATACCGCGCACAAGTTCCTCCTGGTTGAGCGCGACGGACGAAAATACGAGCAGCGCATCAGCTCGGTCAATGCCAGCCGTCGCGAGCGCCTCCTTGGTCGCCTCGACGCCAGCCTCATGGGCATCCTCAATTTTGCTGAGGCCAACTCCTGCATGTATAGACATAATTTAGGTAATAGACCTCTTGCATAACCCGCTCCTGCTGCGATTTTTGATTTTTGGCTGCGACTTCGTCAGATTTCGCAAAATGGTTCTCGCCGTACAACCGAGTAACGCCGTCGAACCATTTTGCTTGTCTTCCTCGTCTCGCTCAAAAATCAAAAATCTCGCCACGAAACGGGTTATGCAAGAGGTCTATTTATTTTAGTTAGACGTAGTTTTTAATAACGCGTCGACCTTTGTAACGATTTCATCCGGATAGGTGTTTGCCTTGACGAAGTAGCCCGCCGCGCCGCCAGCCATCCCGCGCTCTATGTCCTCACGTTGCCCGAGGTTTGAGATTATAAGTACCTGTATATCTTTGTACCGAGGATCTTCCTTTACTTTTTTAAGAATGGAAAGGCCGTTGAGCCCCGGGAGAAGTATATCAAGCAAGATGATGCGGACAGCGTGCTCCTCGAGTACCGCATCAATCTCCGGCTCGCTCGTGGCAATGAGGACAACGTACTGCTTTGTCGCTAATTTTTGCCGGAGCATATCCGCGATCATCAAATCGTCTTCGATGAGCAACACGGTCGGCGCCGAGCTCCCGTGCGCCGGAGTATGCACCTCGCTCTGCTGTATGCCGTTGCCGACCGCTGATTTTCCTGTATCCATAATTTCTTTCGCTACGCGGTCTACTTTTAAAAGAATATCGTCCGGTTCTATCTCGGCCTTCACCAGCCAATCACGGACCCCGAGCCTTTTCGCCCTCTCAATATCAACCGGTTGGCCGGAGTTCGAGACAATAATGACCGGAAGGGAGGGCAGTATCCCCTCCGCACGGAGACTTTCGAGGATCTGAAGACCATTTCGAAACGGGAGCGACACATCAAGGAGTAAGATATCGGGCTTGCTGGCGCGTATGCTCGCAATGCCGGCATCTCCATCGACAGCTACTGTTACCAGGTACCCATGCGTCTCGAGCTTCGACCTGAGGAGGTTCGCGAGCGTTTCGTCGTCCTCAACGAGAAGCACGGTCAGTGGGTTTTGCTGCATACTGTTCATAAGTATTGTGGGTTACGAAGTTGCGAACAGATGACATCCTAAAATAAATTCCAAGCTCCGACCAACAATTTCCAAACAAATCTCAAATACCAATACTCCAAATCTCAAACACGCACATCGTGTTTGGAGGTTGGATTTTACATATGGTGATTTGTCTGGAGACGGTTTTTTTTGAATTTGGAAATTCGAGCGATGTCTAGTAAATCTTATACCTTATTTCCTGTCTTGTCTTGAATACTCGCGCCGCTACCCGTGCCTTTTTCTATCGGCGGCGTGTACCGTTTGAGAGTGAGCGAATTCATCACGACCGATACGGACGAGAATGCCATCGCAAAGCCGGCGATCTCAGGGCGGAGCGTGGCTTGTGAGAAATTATAGAATATCTGCCCCGCGCCGCCAAGGCTCTGCGAGAGCGCCACCACCCATTGCGCCGGCACGCCGAGCGACGACTGCGTTACCAATAAGTGTATACCGCCCGCGATGGGGATTGCGACCACGTTATACACAAACGCCCAAAAAAGGTTCTGCCACACTTTCCGTATCGTCTTGCCTGAGAGCTGTATTGCGGTCACTACGTCCCGGATGTCGTCCTTCACCAGCACCACCTGTCCGGTCTGTACCGCGACATCCGTTCCGGAGCCAACCGCTATGCCCACGTTTGCCTGCGCCAAGGCCGGTGAGTCATTGATGCCGTCACCAACCATCGCGACCTGTTTCCCTTCGTCCTGGAGCTTCTTCACCATTTTCGCCTTATCCTCAGGCAGCACCTCTGCAAACACGCGGTCTATGCCAATTTGCCTCCCGATCGCGTCCGCGGTCTTTTGATTGTCGCCGGTAATCATCACGATTTCCTTACCCATCTTCTTCAGGGCGTCAATCGCCTCTTTGACATCGGGCTTCAGCGTGTCAGCCATCGCAATGAGCGCCGCGAGTTGATTATTGATCACGGCAAATACCACAGTTTTCGCCTCGCCCTGTAGTCGTTCGAGTTCGCCCTGATTGGCGTCCGTGTTGATGCCGAGCTCTTTCATATAGGTAAGGTTCCCTATTTTCACCTCTTTGCCGTCAACCTCACCGACGACGCCTTTGCCAGAGACCGCTTGAAAATTCTTTGGCTCGGCAAGTATCCCCGCCTTCCCTCCTTGCTCAATAATGGCGCGCGCAAGCGGATGTTCGGATCCTTTTTCGACCGAGGCGGCGAGGCGCATCACCTCGTCCTCACGGAAAATAGTTGACGTGAGTACGACATCGGTAACCTGCGGTTTGCCTATGGTGAGCGTGCCGGTTTTATCGAAGAGTACCGCAGTCACGCGGTACGCCTTCTCGAGCGCTTCTCCACCCTTTAGTATAATACCAAACTTTGTCGCGCGGCCAATGCCGACGACGAGCGCCGTCGGCGTCGCAAGCCCCATCGCGCACGGGCAGGAGATGACGAGGACCGCAATCATCCTGATGAGGCCGGTGCGGAACGGGAGCGCCGCAAAGAATACCCAGCCGACGAAAACCAGCACGGAGAGCACGACAACCGCGGGGACGAACCGCTCGCTAATCGCATCCACAAGATTTTGAATCGGCGCGCGAGACGCCTGCGCTTCCTCAACCATGCGGACGATCTGATAGAGCAGCGTGTCCTTCCCCACTTTTGTCGCGCGGAATTTGATAAGCCCCTCCTGGTTCATTGTCGCTCCGATCACCTCCTGCCCTACTTCGCGCTTCACCGGAAATGACTCGCCGGTCACCACTTTCTCGTCTATGTGCGAGACGCCTTCGATGATGACGCCGTCGACAGGGATTTTTTCCCCTGGCCGCACCACAACTGTCTCGCCCTCTTTGATATCGTCTATCGGAATAGTCACTTCAGCCCCATTGCGCACGACGTGCGCCTCTTTGGCCTCGAGCTTCAGAAGCTCTTTAATCGCGGTCGAGGCCCTGCCGCGCGCGAGAATTTCGATGTAACGGCCGAGGAGAATAAACGTAAGCAGCGCCGCCGAGCTCTCCCAAAACGGGTGGTCAATGTTGAAGAAGAGAAAGCCGATTGCGCTGTAGAAGTAGGCCGCCGAGGTGCCGAGCGCGACGAGCACATCCATGTTCGCAGAGCCAACGCGGATCGAGGTAAATGCACTCCGGTAGAACGGCCACGCGATTACAAACTGCACCGGCGTCGCAAGGATCCAGTAGATATAGTTGAGGTCGATCGCGAGCGGCGGGTTCGCGACGTCTACAAAGAGCCCCGCGACCACCTTGAGCGGCTGCGCGACAATCCAAAAAAAGTAGTTGACGACCTGACCGCCGGTGGCAAAGAAGCTGCCGCCGATGATCTCCGGCCGCCCGATATTGAGAAAATCAAACAGCTCGTGCACATGCGTCACATTAAACATGTGGATCAGCATGTAGTAGACGATGACCGGCGCCGAGAGCGCGAGCGCGGCGATGAAGCGGCGCTTTGCCTCGCCGATGCGGCGTTTCTCTATTCTTTCTTCTTCCTCGGGCGTCGACGATGCCTCATCCGGCCGGATCAGATCGTAGCCGAGTGCGTGCAGCAGCTCGTCTATCTTCTCGAGCGTAATCTTCGACTCATCGTACTCGATCGCGGTCTTCTCGCTGCCGTAGTTCGTCTTGATCGAAGTCACGCCCGCCTGCTTCCCCACGAGCTTGTCAATGAGGACCGAGCACGATGCACAGTGCATTCCTTTAACTTTGAGGATTGCTTTTTTCATGTGTGGATAACGCGCCTTGACAGAAAATTCTGATTTGTTAATATCTATTATACCAACCCCAGGTTCCAATTGGATCCTTGAAAGTCCCGAATTCTCTCGGGGCTTTCGTTTTGTTTGCACCAAAGTTAGAATTATGATGTGGAGTCCAAGGGGCCACCCAAGGCGGGGAACCTGGGGTTGGTACTCGGGTTCGGGGGTTCAATTCCCCTTGGCTCCATATACAGAAGCTGCCTTCATCGGCGGCTTTTGTGTTTAAATTTTACCGCGTCTCCGATATTAAACTCTTAACGTGCAACCTCCCTATCATGTCGAAGTGGGTGCGGAGGACGCCATCAACCTCCCCCTCGCCGCAGGGCACCGAGCAGTAGAATGGAAAATCGCCGGGTTGGGTGGCGTCGAACTCTATTACTCTTGTACTATTGGCAGGCATCCTTTGCGAGACGCCATAGGAATCTATAGCGATACCGTGGTCATAATCGTCTTCGTTGATTACTGTCATTACGACATGGTCGCCGCGGTTGATTTCGATCTCCTCCGGCACAAACCGCCACTCATCCTTTTTTGCAACGACGGTCACCTCGCGCACCACGCCAGTCCGCACCGGCACCCGCTCCTCCGAGAGCAGCGTTGTGCGGTAGAATATGCCGCCACCGATAACCACTACTGCTATGATCGCGATGATGAGATATTTATTCATCTAGCTTGGATATACTCCGATGTTCGGCCCGGGCTTCTTTATTCAAGGTCGTGCATATTGCCCGCTTTTCAAAACATGTTCGACGAGCGAGTGGGCATAGCCCATCTCATTATCATACCACGCGAGGACTTTGACGAGGTCACCAGCGACGACGCGGGTCATGGAAAGGTCGGTGATCGAGGCGTAGATTGAACCAACGATGTCCGAGGAGACGATCGGCTCGTCGGTTATGCTGAAGACTTTTGTCCAACGCTCTTCTCCTGCGGCAGAGCGGAGTATACCGTTCACTTCCTCAATGTTTGTCTCCCGGGCAGCAAGAAACGTTATGTCCGCAATCGAACCGGCGACGACCGGAACGCGCAGGGCGATACCGTCAAATTTATCTTTAAGCTCGGCAATCGCCTCGGTTACGGAAATCGCGGCGCCGGTTGACGAGGGGATTATATTCTGCGCCGCGGCGCGGCCGCGGCGAAAGTCTTTTGCCGCCGGGCTATCAACGATCGCCTGCGTCGCAGTGTATGCGTGAACAGTATTGAGCAGCGCTTTTTTGATGCCGATCTTTTCGTGAAGAATCTGTATAACCGGGCTCGCTGCGTTCGTCGTACAGGAAGCGTTTGATGAGATCACGCAATCCTTGAGCGCCTCGTCGTTGACGCCCATGAGAACGGTCGCGCCGCCAATGTCTTCTGGAGGCGCGTCTTTCATCGGCGCCGTGACCACCACTCTCTTTGCTCCAGCAGTAAGGTGCGCGCGGGATTTTTCATAACTATCAAAAACGCCCGTTGCCTCGACGACGACATCAACGCCGAGCTCGCCCCATGGCAGAATGCTCGGGTCACGCTCCGAGAGAAATCGCACCCGCTTCCCTCCTGCAATGATCGCCTGCTCGCTCCCAGCACCTTCCGACGGATGTGCAGGGTCCGCGCGCACCTCAAAAGGCGCGCGGCCATACACGGTGTCATACGCAAGAAGGTAGGCAACATTTTCAAGGTCGCCGAGGTCGTTGATCGCGACGATCTCAATCTCCCCGCCGCGCTGCTCGGCCGCGCGAAAAAATGCTCTCCCGATGCGGCCGAAGCCATTGATGGCGATGCGAATCATGATTTTAGGTTTTAGGGGCTTGGACGACGTTTGGGGGTTCTTTGCCGTCAAACACCGCGAGGATATTTTCTGCGGCAAGCGCGGACATCTTTTGGCGTGTTTCCTCCGTCGCTGAAGCGATATGCGGCGTCAGAATGACGTTGTCGAGCTCCGCAAGGCCGTCGGCGAGCGCGGGCTCATGCTCGAAGACATCGAGGGCCGCGCCCCGTATCGTTTTCTGCCGGAGCGCCTCGACGAGCGCCGCCTCGTCTACGATCGCGCCGCGCGACGTATTGATAAGGCAGGCACCCCGCTTCATCAGCGCGAGGCGCCGAGCATCCACGAGGTGACGCGTCGAGTCAAGGAGCGGCACATGAAGTGAGACAAAATCCGCTTCGCGGAACATGTCGTCAACATTCTCCCGAAACTCGGCGCCATAGTCCCGCTCAAACCCCATGTCGCGCTTCACATCGTAGTAGAGCACCCGCATATCAAACCCGCGCACCGCGCTGCGTACCACGCGCGCTCCGATGCGGCCGAGCCCAACGATACCGAGCACTTTGTGCGAGACGTCCGTGCCGAGGAGAAGCATCGGCGCCCAACCGTCGTAGTGACCCGCACGGGTGAATCGGTCTGCCTCCGCAATCCGGTGAGCGATCGAAAGAATCAAGGCAAACGTGTGTTCTGCCACGGTCTCGGTGAGTACGCCAGGCGTATTTGTCACAAGAATGTTCCGCTCCCTCGCCGCCGCCACGTCTATATTATCGTACCCGACAGCATAGTTTGCGACGACGCGGCATTTATCTCCGGCGGCTTCGAGCACGTCGGCATCGATCGTGTCAGTGAGGAGGCAAAGCAGCGCGTCGTACTTCGTACTCTCGAGATTCTCCAATAACTCCTCTTTAGTGAGCACGCGGTCGTGGAGACTCATTGCCACCTCGTGACCCGCTGCTTTGAGCATCTCGATACCGCGATCTGGTATCGTCCGTGTAACAAAAATTTTCATACAACATTCGACGCTGTGCCTTAAACGTATCGTCTTTACAAAACCTCTGTCAACTGTGCGTTGCTCGCGCTTGTCTCACCAGCCACCAGGCGCCGCCGAGGCCGAGCGCTGACGCGACGATACTTGCGGCAATGAGCGCTCCAGCGCTCGTGCGCTCGACTAAAATTCTTCCAAGCGCAACCAAGACGGCAGTCGGCACGAGGCCGATTGCGATATTAATCAGCATATAACGCGGGTAGGCGATCATGGTGAGTCCCGCAGCGTAGTGCACCGCCTCGGGGAAACCAGCAAAGAAAATGCGCGCCTGCACGATGCCCTTCGTCGTGCCGATGTAGCGAAGTACCTCCTCCGCGGCGCGCATCCCGGGCTTTGAAAGGAAGTAGGTGGCGATGCGCGTGCCGAAGCGACGGCTGATCCAGAATGCGACACTCGATCCGACAACATCGCCTACCGTCATAATCGCAAGCCCTTTGCTGAACCCGAAGAGAGCGCCGGCTATGGGATAGAGCGGCGCGCCGCCGAGTGGCGCGAACACGAGAGTTGAGGCCTTGAGGAGCGCAAGCAGAAGCGGCCCGAAAATGCCGAGCGCCTCTACTCTCTCTTCGATTCTATCAAAACCGATAAGCCGCGCAAAGCCGTACACCACCGCAAGCACCACGACGAGCCAAAAGACATTCTGCGCGAGCTCGCGCCGGCTCATTTGTGTCGTGGCCTCGGATGGTCTCGCCGCGACGCTATTCTCCTCCAACATATGCACACTCTAACACACTACTGTTGTGCTATACTACAAAAAACCCCGCGTACGGACGCTCAATGGGGAAACCAATCTGCCCACTTTTCAAATTGGGGAGATTGTATTGAGCGTCCCTACGCGGGGTCGTTGGTGTACTAGAAAGTGGAGATTGGAAAGTAGAGAGTAGAAATTAGGGCGCACGAAGCATATTTTTTTCTTTCATGCTCTACTCTCCACCCTCTACCTTCCACTCTCCCGTATCATGAAAAAAGCGGCGAGAATGGAACTCCGCCGCCGCACTCTAATTCCACGTCCACCGTCGTCTAAAAAAACACCCTGTCGAATTCCCATGGTACGCCACGAGACACTACTGTCAAGACGAAAGAGCTTGACATTTTTCTATTAACGACGAACGCTACAGCTCGACGCCCGCTCTATTTTTTTATCACCCGCGCGAGATATGTTGCCGTATGCCCTTTGCCCGAGCGCGCGACTTCCTCGGGTGTGCCCTTCGCGACAATGCGACCGCCGCCCTCTCCGCCCTCCGGTCCGAGGTCGATGAGGTAGTCGGCGCACTTCAAAATGTCCATATTGTGCTCTATCACGACGACGGTATTGCCTTGCCCGACAAGCCGCTCGAAGATCTCAATCAACTTCCGTACATCGTCGTAGTGGAGCCCGACGGTCGGCTCGTCGAGAAGGTAGATGGTTTTTGACAGGAACGGCCGATAGAGCTCGGCGGCGATCTTGATGCGCTGCGCTTCGCCGCCGGAGAGCGTCGTCGCGCTCTGCCCGAGCTCAAGGTAGCCGAGTCCGGTGTCCGCGAGCGTCTTCAGGCGATCGGCAATCGCGGGAATCTCCTCGAAGAACGCAGACGCTTCCTCGATCGTCATGTGCAGCACTTCGTCAATATTCTTTTTCCGGTAGCGAACCTCGAGTGTCTCCTTCATAAATCGTTTACCGTTGCAGACATCGCATGTGACGTACACCGTAGGCAGAAAATGCATCTCAACCGCGATCTCGCCGTTCCCCTGGCAGGCCTCGCAGCGGCCGCCCCGGACGTTAAAACTAAAGCGCCCCGGCCGCCAGCCGCGAACTCGGGCGTCCGGACTCTCCGCAAAAAGCTCGCGGATAAACGTGAACGCGCCGGTGTATGTCGCCGGATTGCTCCGCGGAGTGCGGCCGATCGGCGATTGGTCAATCATGATCGCGCGGCCGACGTACTCAGTGCCACTAAACGAGGAACAGTTGTAAACTTTCGCGCTCCGGTAGCGGCGATCGAAGCGCGCGCGGAGATTCTCGTAGAGTATGTCATAGAGCAGGGTTGACTTCCCCGAACCGGAGACACCCGTGATCGCGACGATGCGGCCGAGTGGTATATCGAAGTTGATATTATCAATATTGTGTTTTTTCGCGCCGCGGATCTGGAGCGTCCCTTTTTCGGCCGTGCGGCGTTTTTCAGGGATCGGGATCGCCTCTTCGCCACGGAGGTAGCCGAGCGTCCTCGAGCCGCTCGTGTTGCGTTTTGTGGTGAGGAGCTTCTCAAGCTCCCCCGCGACAACCACCTCGCCACCGTGCACTCCGGCCCCTGGGCCGATGTCTACAATATAGTCTGCGGCAAAAATGGTGTCCTCGTCGTGCTCGACCACGATGATCGTATTGCCGAGGTCGCGGAGCTTTTTCAATGTTTCGATAAGTCGATCGTTGTCGCGCTGGTGAAGACCTATCGTCGGCTCGTCCAAGACGTAGAGCGCGCCGACGAGACCCGATCCGAGTTGCGAAGCAAGTCGTATGCGCTGCGCCTCGCCGCCGGAGAGCGTATTCGCCCTGCGATCGAGCGTGAGATAGTCAATGCCGACATTCGCCATGAACTGAAGGCGGCTCGTGATTTCCCGGAGCACGACGCGCGCGATGTCCTGCTCTTTTGGCGTGAGTTTTAGGGTGTCAAAAAATTTAATCACGTCGGCGATCGAGAGCGAAACAACGTCAACAATGGACATGTTCGTCGGGTGCAACACCGAGTGTTGAATATTTTTGTTCAACACTCGGTGTTGCACATTAATACCGAGGAAGACCTGGAGTGCCTCGGGGCGCAATCGCGCACCGTGGCAGGCAGGACAAACTTCATTCCCGAAAAAGTGCCGCGTGCCGAGGCCGTTACAGTCCGGGCATGCGCCATAAGGCGAGTTAAAGCTGAAGAGGCGGGGTTCCACCTCGGGGAAAGAATAGCCGTCGCGGGGGCAGGCGAATTTTGACGAGAGGAGGAATGTTTCCTGCGGCTCGATGATGGGAACTCGTGCGCGCTCGATCGCCGAGCCGAGGTTCGGTGCGCCGTCCGGCGAGAGGACATGCACCCGAACGAGGCCGTCGGACTCCGTAAGCGCGCGCTCGAGAGCCTCGGCAAGGCGTTCGAGCGCTGCGGGCTCGTTCGATGCAAAGTCTGCCGCAGAAAGCGTGTCCACGAGGACATCAATGTCGTGTCGCTTGTTCTTATCGAGAAGTATCTGCTCACGCAAGAGGTGCCGCTCTCCGTCAACGACCACGCTCGCGTAGCCCTTACCGAGGAGGTCATAGAGCATTTGGTAGTATTCGCCCTTCCTCCCGCGCACAAGCGGCGCGAGGATTTCAAATGTCCTCTGTTGCGGCGCGCCGCCCTTCGGGCGGCGCGTTTTCTGCTTTGGAGCATTCGTCGCGTGCGTGTGATCGCGAACCTCGCCGATCCGCTCCAGTACGAACTGCATAATCTCGTCTTTCGAGAGCTTCTCGATTGGCGACCCGCAGATGAGACAGTGGGGCCGGCCGATCCGCGCAAACAGCACGCGGAGATAATCGTAAATCTCCGTGATCGTCGCGACCGTCGAGCGCGGGTTATTTGAGCGCGATTTCTGGTCAATCGAGATCGCAGGCGAGAGACCGACGATCTCATCCACATCCGGCTTCTGCATCTGCCGGAGAAACTGCCGCGCATAGGCCGAGAGCGACTCCACATACCGCCGCTGCCCCTCGGCAAAAATGGTGTCGAACGCGAGCGAGGACTTCCCCGAGCCCGAGAGTCCGGTGAAGACGATGAGCTTGTCGCGCGGCATCTCAACCGTGATGTTCTTCAGATTATGCGTCCGCGCGCCCTTAACGATCAATTTATTTTCCATACGAGACATAGCCCCGCCCAAGAGTGGGAGGGGGTAATTGGAGACAATATAGCACAGCGGCTCGCGTATTTTAAGAACCTCGTTGCAACACGCTTGACGCAAAGGTTGTAACGCGCTTCTGCTTGTCGGCAAAGCGCTCCTCGGCAAGCGCGATGAGTTTTGTAACGAGCTCAACGTTCGAGACGCCCGATGCCTTCCAGAGGTGCTGCTGCAAACTGCCGGGGAGTGGATTAATCTCGTTGAGGTAGACGCTTCCCGACTTCTGGTCAATAAGGAAATCGAAGCGCGCCGTGCCGCTGCCGCCGATCGCGCGGAATGCGCGCACCGAAAATTCACGAATGGTCGCGGCGATCTTTTCGTCGACTGGAGCCGGAATCCGCACTGACTCTTTCGCCCCGCTCATTGAGCCCGAGCCGCCTTTGCTTCCTTTGCCGCCACGCATGTATTTATCGTCGAAGCTTAAAAGTGCCGCTTTGGCGAGCGGCTGCTCGAGCACGCTTGTCCGCACTTCCTCATTCCCCAGCACGGCGCAGTTCACTTCGATGAGGTTCGGCACGCCCTGCTCGACGATCACTTTATCATCGTAGTGCAACGCCACCTCGACTGCTTGCTCAAGCCCTCCCTGCGACTCGACTCGGGTGACGCCGATGCTCGAGCCGAGATGAACCGGCTTCACGAAGAGCGGAGAATGTAAAACCGAAATCTCTTTTTCAATTCGCGGTCGCTCCGCATTCCATTCTCGCTTGGTGAAAAAAACGTACGGCGTCGAAGGGATGCCGACGCGCTCGGTTACAATCTTCGCGAGCGCCTTGTCCATCGCGATCGCAGATGCCGCGATGTCGCAGCCGACGAAGGGGATGACGGCACCGCTCAAAATGCCGGCGAGCATGCCGTCCTCGCCGTTAGTCCCGTGGAGCACAGGAAACGCGACGTCAAGGCGACGAGTTGCATGCGCTCCGAACAGTCCGGGGAAGCCGAGCGAAAACTCTCCGTCGGTCCGAATAACCGGCCGCCGCAGCGATTCAAGATGCTGTGTAAAATCGTGCCGTCTGAATGTCGCAACGTCAGCAAGCGACTCGGCGCTGTACCAACGGCCGGAGCGCGCGATGTAGATCGGCACCGGCACAAACCCCGGCGCCGCGCCGAGTGCCGCAATGATAAACTGGCCGGTGATGATGGAGATATCGTGCTCCACCGACCGCCCGCCGAAAATGACGCCGATCGTTTTCATGGTGAATTCAGTGTACAGCACGCGTGCGGAGAACACGTGCTTGACAAATACCATCTGGTGTGCTAACTTCACCCCAGATGAAATAGGCAACGCAGGATTTCTATCCACGTAGCGTCGCTAAATGACCGTTGTTTTCTCACGGAGGAAGTGCGATGAAAAAAGGGGCCGTTGTGTTGACGATCTTACTAGCGTTCGTCGGGAGTTTTTTCGGTGCCGTAGTGACAGTATACTTGCTCCTCCCTGTGCCACAATTTCTTGGAGGAAACGTAGGCGGCGCGAGGACGCTTACGGCATCTGCAATCGTGACACGAGGTGTCGCGAAGATGCTTGTTGAAGAGGACTCTGCAGCGAAGGCGGCTCTGGCAGTCGCCGAGCGCAGTAGACAGGATGAGCAGAGGGCACTTGCAGAGCAGGCAGAGCTGCGGCACAATGCAGAAGAACACCGTAACGCCGTTGCTTCCGCCAAGGAAGCTCTGGCAAGGGCGCGCGGTATGGACGGCGAGAGTTCTGATGCCGCCTGGATTTCAAGCGTGCGCCGCGGTCCGAAAAATGCCTACGAGCAGACGTGCGACGCCTATGAGCGATACAGAGCCGCCACGTGGGTGGAATATGCGCTCTCAGCGACGCACGCGGTGAGTCTCGTCAAACCCGACGAGATCGGATTGGATTCTCTTGAACAGTTTCGAGAGTTGTATGCAGCGCTTGCCAAAAAAACGATTGGCGGCCTGCTTGTCTCGCTGAAGAATCGCCCGTCGTCCGAAACTTCGTGCGGTCGCGGAGAGAGTTCGGTCGACCTACGGAATGGTCCTGAGGTGTTCGAGACAATCCTGTATATCCTCAAAACGATCGAGATGTCGCCGGAGCAGACAGAGCTAACGACGCAGGAAGAATTCCGGAATCTCCTGCGGGGCTCAGTTCGCATCCAGGTAGAAGAGCTCCGCCCGCTCCTCAAAAGTGAATCCTCCGATGCCCGTGCCATACTTGCCGGATATTTGGAGGAGTACCATTTTTCTCCGGCCGAGGTTGGTCTCACAGGGGACGAAGCCGCACTTCTTTTCTTCTCGAACGAAAAGAAGTAAACAACAGAAACGCCTTGGAGGATTCACGCTTTAGACCTCCGCCCCGTGGCAAACCACATGCCACGGGGTGTCTTTTTTTACACACCAAAATAAATCCCACAGTAACCGCCCGCTCCTTAAAATTTCTCGCATAGCGAGAGGTGTTTAGGAAATGGCGAGCCGAGTAGAAAAATGCAGCTGTCTGAGGCCGACGAGCACGGAGGCCGAGTTCTGCATTTTTCGTAAGCGAGGCGACACCATTTCCAAACACCGAAGCTCGAGCGTGAAATTTTAAGGAGCGGGCGGTTACACCTCACACATACCCATCCGGCCAGTCGTTTTGGAGGAGGACGACGTCCCCCGCGACGGTGAGCATCGGGAGCGCCGCGTACATCTGGAGCGCATCATCGTACCAGAGGAGCTCTCCTTTGAAGAGAGCGGCGGTGAGTCCGCGTGCGATATGCGGCGTCGCCGAGTTGGCGACAAGCACCACGACGTCCGCGATCTTCGCGAGCGAACGTCCGATTTCCTCATGCACCGCAGCACTACGCTCCCCCATCTCGACAAGCCCGGGAGTAACGTAGATTCGTCTTTTGGCATCTACGCAGCGCAGAAACTCAATCGCCGCCCGCGCGCCGTCGGGGTTGCCATTATAGGTGTCGTCAATCGTGACGACGCCGCCCGCGTCCCGCCGTGGCTCGAGCCGATGCTCAAATGCCCTGGTCTTTCGGGTGCCCTGCTCGATCTCCGGGACCGATAAGCCGAGCTCGAAGGCAATTACTGCCGCTGCCGCAAGCGGCCCAATTTGGTGCATTCCGAGGAGGCCCGAGGTCGCTTCAATCTTGTGCGCGCCGCAAGAGAGCGTGAATCTTGTTCCCTCGATGCCAGTCGTCTCCCCATTCACGCGCCAGTGGGCTACTCCTTGCCGCGAGTAGAGCCGGTGGCGCGGCGCGGCAGCTTGAGCGGCATGCGAACTCTCGCCGTTCACAAAAAGTGGTCTTTCACCCAGATACTCTGCAAGTTCGAATATCGTCTTTGTCGTCCGATCAATGATTTTGAACCGCTCGAGGTGCGCCTCATTGACGCCGGTAATAACGCCGATGTCCGGCTCGACCAGTTCGCACAGCGCCGCAATGTCGCCCGAGTAATACTCGCCGAACTCAAAAATCAAAACCTCCTCGTCGCCGCGAAGCGTCTCCACAAACCGGCTGATCCCAATGGGAGTGTTCGCGTTGCCGGGCGTCGCAGCAATTTTTTTACCATCACTCAATACCGTGCGCAGGATTTCTTTCATCGTCGTCTTGCCGTAGCTTCCGGCGATCGCGATTTTTACCGCTCTTAATTGCTGGATTTTCCGCTGCGCTTTTTTTATTAGGTACCGCTCAATCGGCGCCTGCGCCATGCGCAGCAAAAATAACGGCGCGAGCATAGCCCGCGGCAGAGCAAACGGCAACGCCGCAACACCGAGCATGAGTGCAAAGATACGAAAGACGAACGGCGCGTTCAACGAGAGAGTAAAGGAAGCCACCGCGATAATCCACGCAGCAGCAATCAGCCATGCCGCCGAGAGCAGGAGCTTCGCTTTCGGCGTGTAGCGCAGCCGTTTTCGTTTTTGTACCGCGCGAAAATCAGTTGTCCTCCGCACCGACGCGCTGTAGCGCTCCGGCTCATACTCGCTCGCCTGGAGCATATAGACGAGGGAGGAGATGAGGCGCGGATGAAACCGCGTCAGCGCGCGCATGACAATCGAGCTCATGGACTTGTATTGCATATATACCCAAAAGCAACAGGGTGGCGAATGTTTTTGAGTATATAATCACGGCGCTCGCGGAAAATGCAAATGCCCCTTTTCGCTTTCCGCTCGCTTGTGATTATAGAAAACTCTTCTGTCGCCTTTGACACCAATTTTATGCGATCGCTCTAAATTGGTGTCAAAGATTACACAGTATCGACGCTAACAGTATCGACGCTATCTGAATCCGTTAATTGCCGCGGCCACTTCGCCTGGTTTCTCCCGATGCACAAAATGTCCTGCCGCGGGAAAAACTTTGAGCGTAGATCCGGGAATGAGAGACACAAGTCGCTCACCCTCACAGAGCGGTGTGATCGCGTCTTCCCTGCCCCAGATGAGCAGCGTCGGAATGTGTACCTGTCGCGCCGCCGAACTCAAATCCTCACGGACGACAGCGCGAAACGTGTCCGAGAGCGAGCCTGCTTCAAAATAGTCGCTTCCTAAAAATTGATAGAGTTTCCCGCGCAGCGCGAGCCGAGCGAAACTGAGCGGCGGCACGAGCGTCGCCGCTCTGCCGAGCTTTGCGAGAACGGCGAAAAAATAATTCCGCAGCGTCTTCTTCTTTGCGACGCCCGCCGAGGCGATGAGGACGAGCCGCCGTGCGCTGAGGGCACCCTCTCCGAGACCTTTGAGCGCAACCCGCCCGCCGAATGAGTGGCCAACGAGCACGTCCACGTTTATATTGAGTTTAAAAATAAAATCGCGGACAAAACACGCATAGTCTCCAACGCCCCATGTCCCCGGTGGCGGCTCGGTCCCGCCAAAGCCGGGGAGGTCAAGACGCACGATACGCCGTCCCTTTGCGAGGAGCGGCACAAGTTGATCGAACGTCTGAAGCGTATCCTTCCACCCATGGAGCATGAGCATGACTGCGCCTGTGCCTTCATCGAGATAGTCCGTAGCGATATTATTAACGATAATTTTCATGAATTTTGCAACCACACAGGTGCTGTCGTGACTTTGTTCAACTACCCAGGTGTTTCCGCACGCATGGACACAAGTATGACAAATGCCAGTGGTGTATCGAGGGACAACACTCGGTGTTGAACAAAGTCTCTACTATCGTAGTGTAACAAACCGACGCGGTCCTCGAAAGGACCGCGTCTCACGGAAATCGCACTGGTACTCACGCTACGCAGCCGCAGCTACTTTCTGCTTACGCAGAATTTCTGTGTAAAGCCTGAGAGTATTCTGTAGGATGTGCTGAACTGTGCTCCACAGCCCAAACTCGAAAAGCCCGAGCATCTCAACAAGGACTTCTTTGGATTCGATGCTATGAACACGAAGCTTGAACGTCGCGCGCGAAACTCCATTTGCGCCCAGCGGATGAATATAATAGTTACCGTCTACTGTGCGATAGTCTTTTTCATCCCATTGTTTGATTGGCAGCGCACTGTCGACTGACAGCGCGACGTGGCAATATGCAGAATAATCATCCAACAATGATACAGCGAAGGGGTACGGCAACATAACCTCAAATGTCCAGTATGGTTCATTTTCTCTACGTTGACTGAACACCTCATCCCAAACTTCATCCTTGCTGAGGTCCTTTGCGATAATACAGCCCGACTGGTCGATTATCGTGTGCACCATTTTCTCCATTGCACTTCCTCCCCGACGACACAAGTTCAAGGTGTACGACCCAAAAACACACTACCACGCGAGACTCATTTCCGCAACCTCTCAAGCGCTCGGATCTCGTCGCGGAGGATTGCGGCGGTTTCAAAATCGAGCTCTTTTACTGCTGCACTCATCTGCTTTTTTTTCTCACGGAGAAGTACCGCGCGGGTTTTGCCGGAGCCGCTTTGCTCAAGCGCAAGTAGGATTTCGACCGTCCGCGTGTGCTCACCCTTGATCTCTTCTGCGATATCGTGGATCGCTTTCGTGATTGAACGCGGCGTAATGCCGTGCTCTTTATTGTGCGCGAGCTGCTTCTCGCGCCGCCGATTCGTCTCATCGAGCGCACGCTCGATTGAGCCAGTCAGACGATCCGCGTAGAGGATCACGCGTCCGTTCACGTTACGCGCCGCGCGGCCGATTATCTGGATGAGCGCGGTATCCGAGCGCAGGAACCCCTCTTTGTCCGCGTCGAGTATGCCGATGAGCTCAACTTCCGGTAAGTCAAGTCCCTCGCGTAGCAGGTTGACTCCGACGATAACGTCAAAAACACCGCGCCGGAAATTGGTGAGTATCTCGATGCGCTCGATCGTTTTAATACCACTGTGCAAGTACTCAGCTTTCAGTTTATGCTCTTTAAGATACGTACTCAAATCCTCGGCCATTTTCTTCGTGAGCGTGGTCGCGATCACGCGGCCGCCATTGTGTATTGCGCGCTCGGCCTCGACGATGAAGTCCGCGATTTGCCCCGAATAGTCGCCCGTGCTCACGATCGGCCGTACTGTCACCTCCGGATCGACAAGTCCGGTCGGACGGATGATCTGCTCTACAATCCGCACACTGTGTTCGCGTTCGTAGACCGCGGGCGTCGCCGAGGTGTAGATGCGCTGTCCCACGCGCTTGTCAAACTCCTCAAATGTGAGCGGCCGGTTGTCTTTCGCTGACGGCAAGCGGAAGCCGTGCTCGACCAAGGTTTCCTTGCGGGAGCTGTCGCCCGCGAACATGCCCCCAATCTGCGGGACAGTGACGTGCGATTCATCGATCACCGTGAGAAAGTCCGCAGTACCGTCGCTCTGATGCGGAAAGTAGTCGAGCAGCGTAAATGGTGGCTCGCCTGCGCTGCGGCCGTCAAAGTGCCGCGAGTAATTTTCAATCCCGTTGCAGTAGCCAACCTCGCGGATCATCGCGAGGTCGTAGTTCGTGCGACGCTTGAGACGCTCGCGCTCAAGGATCATGCCGCGGCTCTCAAGGTACGCGAGTCGCTCTGCGAGCTCGTGCGTAATGTCCGCCATCGCCCGCTCGCGCTCGCTCTCCGGCGTCACATAATGCTTCGCGGGAAAGATAAAAATGTCGGCGACGTCCGGCTCACGAACCGCGCGAGTAAGCGCGTCAATGACGCGGATACCCGCGATACTCTCCGCGTCGAATTCGATGCGAAAAATAATCTCCTCATGCGCTGGCATGACCTCGACCGCGTTCCCGACGGCACGAAAAGTGCCCGGGGTGAGGTCGGTATTGGTACGCTCAAAGTAGATGCGCACCAGCTGTCGCATGAGCGCGGCGCGGCCCAGAGAGGCACCGCGCGAGAGCCGCAGATGCACTTTTTCGTACTCAGTCGGGCTCCCGAGGCCGTAAATGCAGGAGACGGACGCCACAATGATCACATCGCGGCGCGTGAGCAGGGCCTGCGTCGCCGCGTGGCGTAGCCGATCAATTTCCTCATTCACCATCGCCTCTTTTTCGATGTACGTATCGGTCACCGGAAGATACGCCTCCGGCTGATAAAAATCGTAATACGAGACGAAGTAGTGCACCGCATTCTCGGGAAAAAATGACCGATACTCTTGTGCGAGCTGCGCAGCAAGAGTTTTATTGTGCGCGATGACGAGCGCGGGCTTGTCAAATGCGGCAATCACATTCGCCATCGTAAAAGTTTTGCCGGTGCCCGTGGCTCCGAGGAGCGTCTGGTGAACCTCGCCGCTCTCGAGGCCCGCGAGGAGCGCCAAAATTGCCTGCGGCTGGTCGCCCGCAGGAGTGTAGCTTGATTTTAGTGAAAAATGCCCCATACTAACTGGTAGACACAACTATACACGGTACTCGCGGTGCATACTAAAACCCGCAACCGTGCGACACCGAGTGTTAAACATCCGATGTTGCACAAATTATCCACAGGGAGATACGGTAATGCAGACACTCCAGACCGAACACTTCCGCCTCGCGCTCATTGAAGAGTGGCGCGATTACTTTTCTCAAACGACGGCGGTCTCTCACGAACCATGCTGGCACAGCGTGCCAATTTCAACATTGGCAGAATTTTGGCTTCGGTATGCCACGAAAGTGAACAAAGAGCTGCTACGTCTTGACGTCCTGCCGCCCGGTCACCTGGTGCTCCATATCGGCATTCGTGTTAGTGTCATTGGTCCACTACTGTCCAAATGTGCCCTTGCGCTCCGCCTTGATACCAAGGAAGAGCAGGCAGCCATCAAGGCCCTCTATGAAGAGACCATTTGTCTCCTGCAGTATCGCAAACAGGCACTCCTACTCGATATCAACAGCAAGCTCTCCCTTGCGGAGCTCGCGCGCAATTATGACAGGTGGTAAAACCCGTGGAAGTGCGCAACACAAGCGGCCGCCCGATTCTTGTCGGACGGCCGTAAATCTAATCTAGATGTTACCGCACGGCCTGCCTGCCAGTCCTACCGGTGATAATCTCCCAACCGTAATCACCGTCGTGGTACATGCCTCGAAGACCTGGTGGTGGTCGCAGCTCATTTCTCTCTTTTGCCATCTCAAGCCACGCCCGTTTCAGATTTTCTGCAGTCAGTTTCTGCCCTTTCGGACAGAAACCGCGCCGCACCGTGTCGCCCGAGATCAAATGCAGCGCTTTCTTCCCGAGGGTATAGCTGCCGTAGAACTGCGCGAGTAGGCAATTGCTTGGCGACCTCATGTCGAGTCGAAATTCGTCAACTTCTTTATTCCAACCAGGCCATTCTTGATCGAACGTCGCAGCGCTCAGCCGTACGCACTCTTCCAACACTTCGGCGTAATAACGAAAATCCCCAGCCATACGTTGCTCCTTCTCTAAACGTTGTTCACACCCTGGTCTTGCACGTTTGTGACAGATCCGGTATGATTTTTAGCATAAAAGCGCATGGTGGGCAAATCGTTCGACGCATACTCTTTTTGAATTATGGGCACAAAAATCAAAAACAAACGCCAGTCGGTAAAGCGTCGTCGGCGCAGGAAGATGCGCCGGCGGATGCGCCATCAGAAGCGAAAGTAGACGCTTACAACGGGCTGTGCATGCACAGCCCGTTGTCTATTTTTATGACCGGTGCGTTTGTGTATTCAGTATGCTCGCGCGCTTTTAGCGCTCTCCGCGCGCTCGCATCGCCTCGACGACGCGGCGAACGGCGATCATATACGCCGCATTGCGCAAAATAACGTGCGCGCTTTCTGCCTGTTTCCAAACGTCCTTCGCCATTTTATACATGCGCTGCTCGAGTCTCGTCCGTACTTCGCCTTCCGTCAACGGGAAGCAGAGCCACTCGAGGTACGAGACAAACACTCCGCCGGCGTTTGCCAAAATATCCGGAATGACGACTACCTCGTTTTCAGCAAGGATCACATCCGCCTCCGGCGTCAGAGGACCGTTTGCCGCCTCTGCAATGAGCTTCGCCTTGACGCGGCTCGCGTTCTCCGCGGTAATCTGGTTTTCCATGTACGCCGGAACCAGGATATCACAGGGGAGCTCGAGGATCGCTTCGCTCTGAACCCCGTCGCTCTCGGGGAAACCGACGACGGACTTGCTCGCGTATTTGTGCTCAATGAGGCGAGCGACGTGAAGCCCACGCGGATTATAAATACCGCCCCGTGAGTCGCTGACGCCGACAATACGACATCCTTCTTCCACGAGCTCGCTCGCGAGAAATGACCCTGCGTTGCCAAAACCCTGCACAACCACACTCTTACCACGGAGATCGCCCCAGCCCATAAACTTCGCGAAGGCGTGGATTGCAAACCTGCAGCCGCGGCCAGTTGCACTCTGACGCCCGTGAAGTCCGCCGAGAGAGACGGGCTTGCCTGTAACAACCGCAGGTTCCCAAGAACCAACAATTTGACTGTACTCATCCGCAAGCCAAGCCATCTCCCTCTCGCCGGTGCCAACGTCCGGAGCCGGAATGTCGCGCTTCGGGCCGATGACTCCGGCGAATTGCTGCGTATAGCCGCGGGTAAGACGCTCGAGCTCTGGAACGGATAGCGACTTCGGATCGCATATCACGCCACCCTTCGCGCCGCCGAACGGAATCTCTACGAGCGCGCACTTCCAGCTCATCCACATCGCAAGCGCACTCACCTCGTCCTGCGTCACCGTCGGCGCATAGCGGATACCGCCCTTGCCGTAGCCGCGCGCGAGGTTATGCTGTACGCGGTAGCCGGTAAACTCCCGCGGGTTCCCGTCGTCCATCACCACCGGAAAAGTCGCCTCGAATGGCTGCTCGGGCGTGCGCAGCCGCACTCGCTCACTCTCGCTGAGCCCAAGAAGCTCTGCCACACTGTCAAACTGTTGTTGGGCTATCTCGAAAGGATTTGCCGTTGCCGTTTCCATGTCTCGTTCCCCCATCATATATTAGAAAAACCCTTATGGGAAACAAAGTCCACCTATATACTAGAACCTACAGTCTGTTCGAAACGAAACCACCTTGTTTGCCTATCACGTCACCCTGGCGGTGCTGTAATATGTGCGCACAAATGAATCTTTGAGCTCGCTGAACGTCCCGTCAATGATCGCCGTTCGCATCCGTTTCATAAGCGAGGTAATAAAAAAAAGATTGTGGATCGAGGCGAGCGTGTAGCCGAGGAGCTCCCGCGCGCGGAAGAGGTGCGCGAGATACGCTCTCGTCGTGCCGCTCGCGCACGTCTCACAGAGACATCCCGCATCAATTGGCAAAAAATCGCGCGTGAAGCGCGCATTGGTTATATTGATCGGCCCGCAGCGCGTATAGAGGCGGCCGTTGCGCGCCTCTCTCGTCGGCGCGACGCAATCGAACGTATCCACCCCGTGCTCGACGCCGAGGAAAAGCTGCGTCGGCTCGCCGATGCCAAGCAAATGCCGCGGCAGCTCCTCGGGGAGCAGGGGCACGACCCAGCGCAGCACGTCCACCATCTCCTCTCTCGTGTACGAACCGCCGATGCCGAAGCCGTCAAATCCAAGGGCGGCTATCCTCCGCGCGCTCTCTTCGCGTAAGTCGCGGTGAGGCCCACCCTGCACAATGCCAAAGAGTGCCTGGGTCACCACAGCGTCCTGCTCTCGGCTTTCGGCCTCCAGCACGGTGTTAGACATCGGATGTTTAACGGCCTGATTCTGAGGCGGAAGCGTTCCGACTCCGGCACCTTCGACAGTGACACACATTTTGTCCGATCGCATAAAATGTGTGTCATGTATGCTCGTGTTGCCTGTGTTATCGCTTGCGCTGTTGTGCGAGCCGATCTCCACTCCGGCTTTATGCGCGGCGAGCGAGCGCTCTGCCCAGCGGTGCGTGCGCTCCATCGAGGCGCGGTGGAGCTCAAAGGGCTCGATCGGTGAGACGAAGTCGTCGAAGGCGAATATGATATCCGCGCCGAGCGACTGCTGAATCGCGATTGAGCGCTCGGGCGTGAGTGCCCTCCGGCTCCCATCGAGGTGCGAGCGGAACGTCACTCCCTCCTCGCTCACGCTTGCAAGCCGCTCCTTGCTCACCGCGGTCGGCGCTTCGGCGAGAAAACGCTCGACGTCGTGCTTGCTCAAAAACTTGCTGTACTCGCGCGCATAGGCGACTCCAAGGGAGTAGACCTGGAAGCCGCCGGAGTCGGTCATCGTTGGACCGCCCCAGCCCATGAAGCGCGCGAGTCCACCTGCCTCCGCTACTGTATCCTCCCCGGGCTCAAGATGGAGGTGATACGTATTGGCGAGCACGATCGCGGCGCCGAGCGCACGCACCTGCGTCGGAGTGAGCGCCTTCACGCTCGCTTTCGTCGCAACCGCGACAAACGCCGGCGTCTCGACTACCCCGTGCGACGTCTCAATGACCCCAGCCCGCGCGAGACCTCTACTGACGCGTTTTTCAATAGTGAACCGCACCACTCGCATTACGGTCACTCTAGATCACGACAAGGGACTTGACAAGAAAAACGAGAGGTGTATAATGATGGCAGCCTTTCATGCCGCTTGGCTCTGGGCCGCCCGTAGGGCCGTCACGGGCCACATATGCCGTACATGAAAGCAATCTTCTGGGAGCACTATGAACAGGTGCTCGCCAGCTTTTACCGCCATACGAACACCACGGTGTTCGTATGGCGGATCTTTTATGCGCTACAGTAGCACACAGTAGGATGCAATCACTGCCTCGAGACTCCCAGGAGCTCCACTTCAAAGACAAGCGTCGAGCTCGGCGGAATGATGCCAACCTTGCCCTCGCCGTATGCAAGAGCGGGCGGGATCACGAGCACGCGCTCGCCGCCGACCTTCATGCCGAGAATTCCCCGCTCCCATCCCTCGATTACTTGTCCGCTCCCCAGCACAAACTGGAACGGCTCGCCGCGCGTGAGCGAGGAATCGAACGTGCGGCCGTTAAGGAGCCGTCCGGTGTAGTGCACCGTAACGAGCATGCCGCTCGCCGCTTCCTCGCCGCCGCCGACCTTGATTTCCTCGATCACCAGGCCGGACTCGTCCGGCACGCCGGAGATGCCCGAGAGCGAATCAAGCGCCGTGTCGCCGCCTCTAGGCATCGGCGCGGTTTGATCAATCTCCCCAATCTTCTCCTCTGCGGAGGGCGCGAGTAAGGCAACCTTAAAGTTCGTAAACACCAAAATCGCGCCGATGACAGAAATCCCCACCACCACCGCGATCCATTCGTTTTTTGATAATGAACGCATAAAAAATAGGTTAGCTAATAATACGCAAACAAGAGAAATCACGAATTACGAGATGGCAAGACATCCGATGTCCCCCGCCGTGCGAAAGCTCCAAACTCCAGTTCACGTAAATTCCAAGCTCCAACCCACAAGTTCCAAACAAACTTCAAATTCCAATGCATCAAATTTCAAACACGAATGCCGTGTTTGGAAATTGGATTTTGAGTATTGGAATTTGTTTGGAAATTGTTGGTTGG